>JAZSFG010000059.1:0-9923 GCA_045532065.1 Ruminococcus sp.
AAAATATTTTTTATAAAAAGAGGTTGTTTTCACTTGACTTTACTATTATTGTATAATAATATTATATTAAGCATATTATGTATGCTCGGAGCATAGGGCCACTCGGGCCGTGTTCCTATTCGCTTATTGGACTCTTTAAAGAGCCGTTATTCATAGATATTTTATTTATATCTTCTATCATTCATTGACCTGCGCCGTTTTCGGCGGGTTTTGGTTTTAGATTAAAACTGAATATCTTATATTAACGGCACCCATGAGTTGAGTTTGATTAGTTTTTAACTAACAAAATCAAGGAGGTGTCAAATCAAATGGACTTATGGTTAAAAATCCTGTTAATTGCCTTAGGTGTTGTTTTAGCGCTTGTAGTTGGTACAGTCATTGGTTCGCTGTATCGCAAGAAAGTCGCTGAAGCTGAAATCGGCAGTGCAGAACAGGAAGCTAAGCGTATCGTCTCCGAGGCGATTAAAACCGCTGAAGCTAAGAAAAAAGAAGCCATCCTCGAGGGTAAAGACGAAGTTCACCGCCTCAGAAATGAGAGTGAAAAAGAGCTTTCCGACCGTCGTAAGGAGGTTCAGCGTCAGGAAAGACGCATCCAGCAAAAAGAAGAAACCCTTGACAAGAAGTTAGATAACGTCGAGTTAAAGGAAGAAAAAGTCGCAAAGAAAATGAAGGAAGCCGAAGCTAAACTTGCTGAGGTTGAAACCATTAAGAAAAGTCAGTTTGAAATGCTCGAAAGGATTTCCGGTTATACAGTTGAGCAGGCTAAAGCATATTTGCTTTCACAGCTTGAGCTTGAGCTGTCACACGAGAAATCACTCAAAATTATGGAATTCGAGCAGCAGCTCAAAGATGAGCAGGAAAAGAAAGCGAGAAACATCATCTCTCTTGCTATCCAGCGTCTTGCAGCTGACCAGGTAGCTGAGGCTACCGTATCCGTTGTTCCTCTGCCGAACGACGAGATGAAGGGTCGTATTATCGGTAGAGAGGGTAGAAACATCCGAGCTATCGAGACCTTAACAGGTGTTGACCTCATTATCGACGACACACCTGAAGCAATCACACTCTCAAGCTTTGAGCCTGTCAGACGTGAGATTGCCCGTATTTCACTTGAAAAGCTCATCTCCGATGGTCGTATCCATCCTGCAAGAGTTGAGGAAATGGTTGATAAAGCAAGACGTGAAGTCGAAGCTACTATCAAACAGGAGGGTGAGCGCGCTGTTCTTGAGGCAGGCGTTAACGGTATTCACCCTGAACTTATTAAGTTACTTGGTAGACTGCGCTATCGTACAAGCTATGGTCAGAATGTACTTAACCACTCTTTAGAGGTTGCTTACCTTTCAGGTATTATCGCTTCTGAGCTCGGTATGGACCCTACTGTTGCAAAGCGTGCAGGTTTACTTCACGATATCGGTAAGGCGCTCGACCACGAAATCGAGGGCAGCCACATCGAAATCGGCGTAGATATGGCTAAAAAGTACAAAGAAAGCGAAGCTGTTGTACACGCTATCCACGCTCACCACGGTGACGTTGAAGCTAAAACAGTTGTTGCTTGTATCGTACAGGCAGCCGACGCCATCTCTGCTGCACGTCCTGGTGCAAGAAGAGAAAACCTCGAGAACTACATCAAGCGTTTACAGAAACTCGAAGAGGTTGCGTCATCATTCAACGGTGTTGAAACATCCTTTGCTATTCAGGCGGGTCGTGAGATCAGAATCATGGTTAAGCCTGAGATTGTTACTGATGATAATATGGCTTCTCTTGCACGAGACATCTGCAAGAAGATTGAAGAAGACCTCGAATATCCGGGTCAGATTAAAGTCAACATCATCCGTGAAAGCCGCGCGATTGACTACGCTAAATAAAACAGCATATAAGCCAAAAGGCAGTAATAAAGCCATCCGATTTTCGGATGGCTTTTGTTTTGTTTAATAATCCCATTGTGGTATGTAAGATTTGTCGGCTGATTCTAGTTCTTGTGCGAAGCCGTCGATGTCAAGCGCGATGAGTTCATCGAGTACTTTATTATACTCTCGGGATGTAATTTTTCTGTTTAGGTCGCTATGTTCGAACGCTTTCGCGTATGGGGTGTACTGACCCATAAGACTAAGTAGTACATTATCTCCAAAATGCTCTTTTATAAGCCTTAATACGCCGATACTGTTCTTCGTGTGATTTGGTAATACGAGATGTCTGATAATAACGCCTTTTTGTATGATGCCATTATCATCAAAGGTGAGTGTCGGGCATTGTCTAAGCATTTCTTTTATCGCATTTATAGCTATTTCGCTGTAGTTTTCACAGTTTGACAGCCTTTTTGCCAAAGTATCGTCGCTGTACTTGAAGTCAGGAAGATACACGTCGATATAACCGTCGAGCTTTTTAAGCGTTTTCACATCTTCAAAGCCTGAAGTGTTGTATATAAGCGGCACACTCGGCTTGTAAATGTCGAGCGTTTCAATTAGCTTATCAATATACTGTGTTGCACTTACGAATTCGATAGTGTGCACACCGCTTGCTTCGAGTTCTTTCAGTTTCTCGGATAATTCTGTAGGAGAAATAAAACGTCCGTTATTTTCGCTTGAAATCTCGTAGTTCTGACAGTAAACGCATTTAAGTGTGCATCCCGAAAAGAAAACAGCACCGCATCCATTTTTTCCGCTTATGCACGGTTCCTCCCAGTAGTGGGGAGCAATCAAAGCTACTTTCATTTGTTCAACGCATTTACAGAAACCGCTTCCTGAAAATTCGTCCCTCAAAGAGTTGCATTTTCGTGGACATAAATTGCATACCATAATATCACCGCAGATATTTTAGCACAGTATATATGTTTTAATCAACACTTAAGTCGTAAAGGTAGTCTTCGACCACCTGTGACAGGTGACAAGGGTCGAGTTCGTATTTGTTTATTTTCTCTAAAAGAAGTATAATATCAGGTTTGTTGTGTGTAATGTTGTGTATTGTGCAGATGTGTAAGCCGTCGCAAAAGGCGCTTATGCCGTAACTTTCGTGACTTTCTTTTTCGCTGCTGTGGACATCTTGCGTTTGCAGCTTATATTCTATCATGTTCAACCTCCTATGTGACAAACTGCCACCGTGACATTTTATCACTATTTTGTTGCTACTTCAAGTGTTTTGACATAACTGTAAATAAGGTTACAAAGAAATATATAATTTGATAAAATTCGACGAAAAACAGAGGGTTTTTACTTGTAATAATTGTTATATTATGTTATTCTAAAAAAAGTAAGATCCAAAGAGGTAAATATATATGATTTACGTAAATGATTTAAGAAAAGAGTTTAAAAAGCAGATTAAAGAACCGGGTTTAAAAGGTAGTATAAAAGCTCTTTTTAAACCTAATAATGAGATTATCACTGCTGTCGATGGAATTACATTCCACGTGCCTAAAGGCGAGATTTTAGGCTTTATCGGACCTAACGGTGCAGGCAAGAGTACTGTTATTAAAATGCTTACAGGTATTCTCACTCCGACATCGGGTACATGTGAGATAAATGGTTACATTCCGCAGAAAAACCGTCAGAAATATGTTAAAGAAATCGGCGTAGTTTTTGGTCAGCGTACACAACTTTGGTGGGATTTAGCGCTAAGAGAAACTTACTCTGTGTTAAAAGAAATCTACGATGTGCCTGATGATGAGTTTAAAAAGCGTATGGCTTTTTTAAACGAAGTGCTCGAGCTCGATGATTTTATCACAAGCCCTGTGCGTACTTTGTCACTCGGTCAGCGTATGAGAGCGGATATTGCCGCCTCTCTTTTACATAACCCAAAGGTGCTGTTTTTAGATGAACCGACTATCGGTCTTGACGTTGTCGTTAAAGACAATATTCGTAACGCAATCCAGAAAATCAACGCAGAAGAGGGCACAACCGTTATTCTTACAACTCACGATTTAGCGGATATCGAGCTTTTGTGTAATCGTATTGTTATGATTGATAAGGGTAAGAAAGTATTCGACGGTCAGATTAGCGAGCTTAAGCGTGAGTTTGGTCAGATGCGTGACCTACAGTTTGAGCTGAGAGATATTTCGGATTTGGATAAACTCAGATATTTTGACGACTTTAACATCAGTGAAGACGACGTTGAGGTTAAAAACGAGGGTGCGTCAGTGTCAGTTCGATTTAACAGCGACAAAATCTCTGTAGAAGACATGCTTTCCTATACACTTGCTAAGGTGCACGTTAAGGATATTAACGTAAAAGATGCTGATATTGAAGAGATTATCCGCAGACTGTACAAAAGGGAAGTGAGCATAGATGAAGTTTAAGAAATTTATGCGCACGTACCGTCCGTTTACACGTGCGGGAATGCTCGAATCTGTCGCGTACAGAGCGAACTTTATTTGCTTCTTACTCGGCGAGATTATGTCGTGCTTTATAATGTTCTTCGTGTGGAAGGCTGTGTTTAACAGCACTTCGGGTCAGGATTTTATGGGATTTTCGATGAACGATATGGTAGTGTATCTGTTTATCACATTCTTAACGGGTTATCTGACTTATTCTGACGGTACATACGCTATTGCGACTGAGATTCGAGACGGGTCGATTGCGATGAGAATGATTAAGCCGTGTTCCTTTGATATGTGCTTTTTATTTCAGGAACTTGGCAACAAAATTTTTAATGTTTTAGTTATTTTTACACCTATCGTAGTAGGTGTTGAAGCATATAAATGGGTGATAACAGGCTCGTGCCAGTTCAATGTTGTTAATTTCCTTTTATATGCCGTGAGTCTGATACTTGCGTATCTGATTTCTTTCTATTTTAATGTTAGTTACGGCTTTATGGCGTTTTATCTAAAGAATCTGTGGGGTGCGGATATTCTGAAAGAATGTATCGTAAACTTTCTCTCCGGTGCTACTATTCCGCTCGCTTTTATGCCTACAGTTCTCGCAAATGTTTTGTCAATTTTGCCGTTTTCGTCATTATCATACACTCCTGTTATGATATATATGGGAATGTACTCACCGTTAGAGATACTATATAAAATGCTCTTTCAGGTGTTCTGGCTCTGTGTTATGATACTGATTTCGAAATTAGTCTGGCGACACGCCGTTAAAAGACTGTGTTCGCAAGGAGGTTGAGTTATGGGAAGAATGTTCAGACTCCACCGTATTTTTGTGGCACAGTATATGAAAAACCTTATGGAATATAAGGTTGACTTTCTGACGGGTGCAATCAGCTTTTTGATAGGACAGATTGTCCAGATTGCGACCATCGGTATTATTTTCAGCCAGATTCCTGACCTTGAGGGATGGAGTTTTAACCAGATTTTGTTTATCTATGGTTTTTCGCTTATTCCTAAGGGTTTGGACCATCTTCTGTTCGATAATTTATGGAGTGTCGGATACTTTATCGTTAGAAAAGGTGATTTTGATAAATACCTCACTCGTCCGATAAACAGCCTGTTCTATGTTATCGCGGAGAAATTCTGCGTTGATGCGTTCGGCGAGCTGTTTATGGGTATTGTTCTGATTGCGTATAGCCTTATTCAGCTTAAGCTCACAATTACATGGTATATGATTCCGCTGTTTATAGTCGCTGTTATTTTTGCTACTCTTATTTACACAGCTTTAAAAATTGCAACTTCAGCGATTGCGTTCTGGACTAAAGCGTCGGGTCACATTACACATATGGTTTATATGACAAATGACTTTTCAAAGTATCCTACTACAATCTATAATAAGGTTGTACGCACTTTGATTACATATGTTATTCCGTTTGCATTCACAGCGTATTATCCTGCAAGCTATTTTCTTGGAGTAGGTAACCCGCTGTTTTGTATCGGCGGTACAGTTGTGGCGGCTGTTGTACTGTTCTTTATATCCGTTTGTATATGGAATCGAGGAATTAAAGCGTACGAGTCAGCAGGAAGCTAGAAATCGAGGTGGCTTATGAAAAATCCTTTTTTCGCTTATCTTAAAGAAGAAAAAACAGAATATATAACTCCTGTCTGTTCGCTTAACCGCGCAGTGATGAAAAAACTTCCGCTTTACGGTATTGAAGACGCGATTGAAGGAAAGCTTTTCAAAGAAATTTTTTCCACACAGCTCGTTGTCGACGAAATCAAAGAAAGTGCAAAAATCTACGGTGTTGACCTTTCGGGACTTGAGGACTATATGCTTCCTCGTATTCTTGACAAAGCGCTTGTCAGTCAGGATATAAAATACAGCCAGCTAGCGTTGAAGGTTGCGAATAAATTCGGTGATAGACTCGGGCTTATTCTGCTCGCTTTGAAGCTCGGTGAACAAGAAAACAGAGATGCCCGTCCTGAGTGGGACGACAGACACTGGCAGTACTGGAATGAGCTTGAAACCGTCATTTTTGTCGGTGGCTTGGCGAGTTCTATGCTCGGCAGACGTTTTAAAGAGCGTATCCAGCACATCTTCGATATTGCGGGCGTAAAGCCGTACGATATTATGCTGTTTGATAATGGCACCTACGTCGGCGTAATGGGGTGTGCGTTAAGGCTTATGGAAGACAACACAACCTCTCTTGTTTTTGACTTCGGTCACACAAACACGAAGCGCTGTGTTGTGACAAAGGGTGTTTCTGAAATAAAGGAGTTTTCTGCTCTTGAGAGCGAAAAATCTCGTTATGTAAATGTCGTAAAAGAAGGCGAAGACGGATGGGAAGAGGCGCTAAAGCTTCACAGACACATCGTAAAAATTATCGTCGAGACTTATAAGAATCAGTCTAAGAACTTTGATTTAAGCGATAAAATTATATTAAGTATCGCGAATTACAACGAGGGAGGAAGGCTTAATAGTGTGCACGGAGGATACGCTAAACTCTGTGAGCTGGGCGAAGATTATTCGAAAATCCTCACTGAAGACTTGTCCTCGTCTTTGCACCGTAGGGTAAAGGTTAAACTCGTGCACGATGGTACTGCTAATGCGCTTTATTTTTCTGAAATAGAAAAATCGGTGTGCATCTCTCTTGGTACAGCTTTCGGAGTCGGATTTACAGACATCGATATTAAATAATAAAAATATAAACGCTATTTTTAGTTACTTCTCACTATATGTGAAAACATATTTTGTGAAAAAGCTATAAATAGCGTTTTTCTTTTGGTTTAAATCAACAAATATGTCGCAAAAATATTGTGCAAAAAAAGTCCATTGAATTAGCTTTTTTTAGTTTATTTATTTGAATATATATGATATAATAACTACAACTGAAATTATGCGGTTAATTTTTAGAAAGAGAGGAATTTTAATGAAATTACGCAGTATTATTTCATGTATTCTTGTTATGATGCTTCTCGTATCTACTGTCAGCGTTGGATTCTACGCTGCTGAGATCGATGCGGCAACAACAGGATATCACAACCAAAGCTACTTAGAGGATTACGCTCAGGCAGCTAAAAACGAACAGGGACTTGGTGTTACATACACTAAATCTGCTACCACTTTTAAGGTTTGGTCACCTACTGCTACAGCAGTAATGGTTAAACTTTATGCTACAGGTACAGACGCTGAGTCAGGCGCTGAAGTCCTTGGTACACACCAGATGACAAAGAACGCTACTACTGGCGTTTGGACTCTGAAACTTACTGGCGACTATAAGGATGTTTACTATACATACCTCCTCACAATCGACGGTAGCACAACAGAGACACAGGACCCATATGCAACAGCTGTCGGTGCTAACGGTGAGCGTTCAATGGTAGTTGATCTTGATTCTACTGACCCTGAGGGTTGGGAAGATGATGAGCATGTGCTCTTCGATTCAGCTGCTCAGGCATCTGTATGGGAAGTTCACGTTCGTGATTTCTCTATCTCTCCATCATCAGGCGTTTCTGATGAATATAAAGGTAAGTACCTCGCATTCACAGAAGGTAACACAACTGTTAATGGCGAAGGCGACATCGCTACTTGTGTTGACTACCTCGTAGAGCAGGGTATCAACTGTATCCAGATTTTACCTATCGCTGACTTCTCAGGTATCGACGAAACAAACTCTGACCCACAGCGTAACTGGGGTTACAACCCGGTGAACTTCAATGTTCCTGACGGCGCATATGCTACTGATTGCTACGACGGTAACGCTCGTATCAGAGAGTTTAAACAGCTCGTACAGGCTTGCCACGACAGAGGCATCGCTGTTGTAATGGACGTTGTTTATAACCACACATACGTACTCGAAGGCTCTGCTCTTGCAAGAACAGTTCCTAAGTACTACCACAGAATGTCTGACGCTCAGAACTACTACAACGGTTCAGGTCTTGGTAACTGTCTCTCAACTGAGAAGGCTATGACTTCTAAATACGTTGTTGAGTCATTAAAGTACTGGGTAGAAGAGTACCATATTGACGGTTTCCGTTTCGACCTTATGGGTGCACTTGACTGCACAACATTAAACACAGCCAGAGCTGAGCTTGACAAGATTGACTCTCGTATTCTTATGTACGGTGAGCCTTGGGCAGGCGGCGACGCTGGTATCTCAAACGGCGCTTCAAACTCTAACTTCAGACTCTTAAACGACCGTATCGGTGGTTTCAACCAGACATATTCTGAGAACTTAAGAGGTTCTGAGTCTAACCACGCAGGTACAACAGGTGCGTTCGTACAGGGTGACACAACAAACGCTGCTATCCTTGATGCTGCTAAGGCTAACTTCACATATTTCGGCACAACAGCAACATCAAAGGCTCTTAACTATCTCGACAACCACGATAACCTTACTTTCTACGACAAGCTCCTGAAAACTAACCAGGACGATCTTCGTAACTCTTACGGTTACACATTTACAACAAACAAAGACTTAGAAAGACTCTACACAGTTAACCAGAATGTTGCTAACACATACTATCCTGAAGTTGCAAGCCAGCTCAGACTCGGTCTTGTATCTGTTATGACAGCTCAGGGTCTTCCATTTATGAATGCTGGTACTGAGTTTGCTCGTACTAAATACGGTGACGCTAACTCATACCGTACATCTGATAACATCAACGCTATCGACTGGACACGTCTTGAGAAGTGGGGCACTGAAGCTGACTACTACGCAGGTCTCTTAAAGATTCGTAACGCTTTCACTCCATTCTATGATGCTAAGGCTGATGCTATAACAACAGTATCTGCTTCTGGTCCTGTTGCTTACACTGTAAACAACACAAAGGCTGGCGAGTGGAGCAAGGTACTCGTTGTTATGAACAACAACAAAACTTCTGCTAAGTCGGTTACACTTCCATCAGGTACATGGACAGTTGTTGCTAACGATAAGAAAGCAGGTCTTGAGACATTAGGCACAGCTAGTGGCACATATTCAGTTCCTGCATGGTCAGGTGCTATCCTCGTTCAGGGCACATACAATAAGCCTGCTGAAGGTTTTGCTACTCTTACTGCTGAACATTATGTACGCGACAGCGCAACAGGTTCATACAAGCTCGAGAAAACAAACACAGCTAAATACGCTGTAGGTCAGACATATCGTGCTATCACAGACACAGATATTCTCTTTGACCACAACCTCGACAAATACGAAAGCTCAACAGGTAAGCTTTCCGGTGCAGCAGTTGCTAACCAGAAGATTACTGTTAAGTTCTACTACACAAGATTTACTGATTCTAACTATCTCACAGTTAACTTCCTTGACTCTAAGTCAGGCGAAAGAGTTCGTCCACACATCCAGTACAGACTTCACGACGGTGCTGAATTCTCTATTCCTGCAACAGGTGTACAGGGTTACTCACTCGATACAACTAAGTATCCTGCAGGCACAGTTGGTACATTCGACGCTTCTAAGGAGCTCGTATTTAACTACTACTACAACGAACTCACACATACTCAGACTGTAGTTCACTACTACAACTCACATCCAAACTGGAACTCAACAACTATTCAGTGTTACGCTTACTATGACACTTCGACAGATGAGCCTCTCGGTAAGTGGACAGACAATAAAGC
>JAZSFG010000187.1:0-2242 GCA_045532065.1 Ruminococcus sp.
AATAAAAATTCCCCAAACAAACAATAGCTATTCCTTTGTTTTTCAAAAGAATAGCTATATTTTTATCATCCTGCAGAAATGTAGGAGATGAACTAATAATAAGCAAGAGGGCAACCCAATCTTACTTTTGGGTCACCCTCGCTGTTTATATCGCTTATACTCTATGATATAGCAACAAAAAGCATCTTAGTGCTCCGCTTTGAAGAGGAGCTGTCACGCAGTGACTGAGGAGTTCGAAAACAACTGCTCCGTCCTTGCTTTCCACGTTGCGTTTGTCATCCTCGAACCTCTGCTTACATCGCCGACATTCAATACTGTAGCAACAAAAAGTATCTTAGTGCTCCGCTTTGAAGAGGAGCTGTCACGCAGTGACTGAGGAGTTAGAAAACCGCCGCAAGCAATGGTTCTCTAAAAACACCTCTCTTACTAAGAGACATTCATTATTTCTAAATTATTATTCTTCAACCCTCTGTAAAGGCTTTGTATTAGAAAACCATATAAATGTTTTTAAAAAATCCGAAAAGTACATAACAACAAAAGATCGCGTTGGTATGATTAGAAAAAATAAAAAAAGTAAGAAAATTAAAGAAAATGAACAAATTAGAAGGACTGAATTATCGAAATATTAAAAAAATATTCTTAACTTTGCAGGCTGAATGAATGTCTCTTAGTAAGAGATGTGCAAAATGGATTATTATATTTCTAACCTAAATAATTAATTACTAATGAGAAAATTTACTTTAATCTTTACGTTGCTGGTAGCTATGGTTGCCACAGCAATGGCGCAGCAGTCAATCAAGGTTTCAACCGAGGCTGACCCTGTTTATTATGTAATCGCCAGCTTCAATCGTGGCGGTTATCTGACAAATGCCGGTGTTGGCGCAGGTATTACACACGTTAACTTAACAGAAGGCAGCTACTGGTACTTTGAGAGTGCTGGTGATGATGGTTCTGTTTACTTTGTAAACAAGCTCAAGGATGGCGATAGCAAGATTTATCTTGGTAGCGACAGAATAGCATCTACAACAGCAGCTAAATGGTACATCCTTCCTAACGGTGTAAACAACAAAGGTATGTCAATCTCTTCAACCAACCCTATTTCTGGTCGCTCTTGTGTCGATGCAAACAACAGTAATACTGGCGTTGGCTCATGGAATCCAAGCGCTAGTGACTGTGATGGAACAACTTGGGTTTTTGTTGACTGTGTTGACGAAACATACAACCCTGCAAACCTAATATTACGCTCACGTAGCGATCGTTATGTTGAGACTATCAGCCTTGGCGAAGAGTCTGCTACAATAGACCGCGATTATGCTGGCAATAATGGTCGTGCATATTTCGATTTGACAAAGTCTGTTACATTCGAAGTTTATGCAGACCAAGAGGTTACTCCTGCTATCACTCGTAATGGTGCTTGGACAAATGCCTATGCTTACATCGACCTTGCAGGTGATGGATTCACTGCTTCAGTTGGCGAGAACGGTGCACCTGGCGACGACCTAGTTTCTTACTCTTTCTACAGCGGTGATGAGGCTGACGACACAGAAGGTATAAACAGTATTGGAGTATCTCTGTCAACTAGCGCCCGCAACACAATTGCTATGCCATCTTTCACTGCACCAAGCGAGCCTGGCACATACCGTATGCGTTTCAAACACGACTGGAACAGCATCAATCCTAACGGTAGCAACGCCAACTTTATGTCAAACGGAGGTTCTATCATCGACGTGACACTTATTGTGAAAGAAGTTGTGACTACTGCAACTATAAACTATTCATATCAGTTCAATGGTGTAGAGAAGTTTACCCAGACATCTACAGGATATGTTGGTGATGAGTATCCCGCACTTACAGAAACAGCAAAATTCCCTTACGGTATTACAGCAACGAAGCCTGAAGGCTTAATTCAAGAGAGCGACATTACAGATGGCGTTATCACAAAGACAATTGTGCTGGAAAGTACTTTGCCATTTGCTTTTGCTGATAGTTATAAGAATATCAACAACTGGTACTATTTGCAGTTCCACGCAAATACCAAAAATTACTTGTATTACGGTGGTACAGCTGATGTTCTTGACGCTTCTAAGACAGCTGTTGATGTAACACAGAGAGATAATTACACTTGGGGCTTTATTGGTGACCCATTTACAGGTTTCACTGTAGTTAACTATGCTGCAGGTGAAGGCAAGGCTCTCAATGCAGGCGCGAGCGGTGCTATCGTTGGTGACGAGGCTCAGGTTAT
>JAZSFG010000172.1:0-6094 GCA_045532065.1 Ruminococcus sp.
CGCCAGCATCATCGAGCACACACACAGCGGTGCAATTTTAGAAAGATTTTGCGACGATTTCTTAAACATTTCACTTATAGACATAAAAATAACCTCCCTATCTCGTTATCACATAGGGAGGTAGTGTCCGTATGTAACAGCGGGATGCAAAGACCGCACCGCAGGTCACCCTTTCGTTTCCGCAGCAACTCCCCGTCTGCAAAACACTTGACGCACGATCTTTTACTCTGTAATAAATAAAGTATACCATATATAAATTAGTTGTCAATGCTGAGGATGACAAGATTCGAACATAACAGGTTTAAGTTTTGTCACCCTAAACAACTCCGCCTAAGAAGAGCAGTAGTACAACGCACACAACAAGAAGCACTAAAGACGCAATAAGAACAAAAATGTATCTGCCTTTGTTGAGTTTGTTTTCGCTTGAATCCTTTATAGGGATAAGGCGTGTTTTTCTCAGCACCGTAACAAGCGGTTTATAGAGAATAAGCGCTAAGGTGGTGTTAATACCGCCTTTGATTAAGTTAAACGGCAGAAAAACTGTCGGCAACATCGAAACAACCGCTTCTCTCGGCACACCCATATAAAGCGGAGTGAACGCGTAGTTCCACAAAAGCATAGTAGCGGTCATAATGAGTGTTCCGACGAAAAGACCGATGATAGCACTCACTAAAGTCTTCTTGTACTTGTAGATAAGCGCCGCAGGGACTACGAAAAACGTAGTCGAGATGATATTCATCACCATACCGATAACACCCGTCTGGCTTATTGTGAAGAACTCGAGTACACTCACAAGTACTGTGACAATAAAACCCGAGAGCGGTCCGAAAATAAGCGAAGCGATGACGATAATCGCATCTTTTACATCACAGCTTAAGAATTCGAAGACCTTAATCGGAGAAGTGAGCATCGTTGAAATATACGCAAGCGCAGTAACAGCACCTAAAATCGCCATTTTTTTCGTAGTGAATGATTTATCTTTTACAATTTTCTGGTTATCAGCCATAAAAACCTCCGAAATAAAAAGCCCCCGATGTTTTTCATCGGGGGTATTATAATATACATAAAGTTATGCACATCTTCTTTCATCCGGACTATACCGTCGGTTTCGGAATTTCACCGAATCAGCTTTCGCTCGTGGACTTTAACCACCGGTGGGGAATCGCACCCCGCCCCGAAGATACTATTATTATATACAAATTTTAAGTTTGTGTCAATCACACACACGGAGTGCCCAAGTCGAGTGCGACTAAATCGTGGTGCGGTACTCGCTTGTCCTCAGGCGGTAACTCCATATAGTCACCGAAAGCGATGGAAAGATACTCGTCGTATCCTTGCATAACAGGGAGCATCATACCCTCAAATTCGAGGTAAGTCTCTTTCGCAAAAGCCTCCTGCGGATACTTTTTCTTCATATAGTACGGGCCTGCATAAAGCTCGGTTGAGTACTCGTGAGTTTCGAAATCGTATTTTTTCAGCTGTTTTTCAGCGAATTTCCACACCTTAGTGCGGGCTTTACGACTTCTGATAATTCCTAGCATAATTTTGCTTGCGAACGCTACTAATCCACCGTGCTTTTCAGGGATAAACTCCGAAATAAACAGCGAGTAAATAAGTGTCCACATATACTGCATATAGCGAGCGATTTTTGAGTCAGGACAGCCATCAATAGGGAAAATGTCGGTTACTATGCCGTGTGGTACGTCAATGTCTTTCTGATTTTCTTTTATCATCGTAGCGGATGTGTCAACGAGTGTTGCGAAGATGTTGCCTGTGAAAATCTCGCCCTCGTCAGTTTTGAGCATCAGAAAACGGTCTGACTTCACCTGTTCTTTCCACAGTTTCAGCATTCTTTCCCAGTCAGGACGAGGCATAATGATGTCGATGTCATCGTCCCACGGGATAAAACCTTTGTGACGGCACGCGCCGATTACACAACCACCGAGCAAGTACCATCTAAGCTCGTTTTTCTCACAGAAATCCTTGAAGAAAAGGAGACTCTCAAGCTCTTTTTTCTGGAGTTTTCGAAGTGTTTCACTATCTATTTTAATAATATCTGCCATAATCCACCTTTTATTCTTCCCAGAAGAACTTGTCCGAAATCGGCTTTACTGTGTTTCTTTTGATTGCTTCTTTTACCATATCGATTCGCTCTTGCGATGTGTTGTCGAGCTTTTTTCTCCAGAAAGGCATTTTAACTAAACCGACTAAAGTGCCTACGCCGTACGAAATGTGCAGAATAGGGAAGATGAACGGTAAAAGTAAGAATTGCCACTTAGGCTTTTTAAGAATAAGACATCCGACAGTGTTTACGATGTTAAACATTGTGTACATCGCCATAATTACAGCGAAAAGTACAGGTTGTCCGAAAATAGCCCACAAAAGCAGGCTGAACAGTACCGCACACACAAACACAAACGGGATAAAGTGGAAGTAGTTAAGGCACTTAAAGCATACACCGCTTGTCAGTCCTATCCAGTATCCGTTACCGTATTTCTGCTTCATCATTTTTCTAAGAGTGTTTCTTGTGTGCTGGAACGAGATGATTTCAGGGCAACAACAGAACTTGTACCCTGCCATTCTCATTCTGTAGTGAAGTTCGTTGTCTTCAGTACGACCTAAATCTTCGTTAAAACCGCCGACCTTTTCGAAAACCTCACGCTTGTATGCCGCGTGGAAAAGGCTGTCAAGATATATTTTCTGTCCAGGTGCACGTCTGTAGTCAGCGACAGAAGAGCCGAAAAGCGACTCCTCAGCGGCTAAAAGTGTGAACTTCCAGCTTGACATACCGTCTGTTGTATTAGGTCTGCCACCGCCGACGATGTCTTCGCCTTCGCTGATTTCAAAAACGTTTTTTGCAACGAAGTGACGCGGAATTTTAGAGTGAGCGACAACTCTGATGATGATGTCGCCTGTAGCTTGCATAAGCGCTTCGTTCCACGCTGTAGCCTGATTCTTGTTGGTGCTGTCAACGAGCTTTACCGATTCAAAACCGTAGTCAGTTTCTGCGAATTCTTTCATCATCGCTTTTGTGTTGTCAGTAGACGCGTTGTCTACTAGAATAATTTCAATTTTACTGTGAGGATAGCTCTGGTCAGCGAAATCTCTGAACAGACCGTTTAACACGCTTTCTTCGTTGTACGCGATTGTACACAGCGATACTCTCATATCCTCACTTGTACTAAAATAGCTCATTTTCTTTATCATTCCTTGAGAGTTCAAAAATCCATTTGCCCGATATACACATCGCCTGTGTGATATACGGAACAACATAAAGTAAAGGTAACACAGTGATACACAGCAGTATCCACGGTGTAAAAGACAAAAAGAGTTTTATAACGTTTCTTGTGTTTGTGTCCATCATTTCCTTTGATGATTTAAAACATTCTCTGATACTGTAGTTTTCATCACAGAAAAGCTTGACTGACAAAAAGTATTTTAGTGAATATACCAAAAGTCCTAAAGAGGAGAGAATACATAAAAACCACAGTAAAACCTCAAATAAAGGAACTTTTGTGTAAAAGTTTATTCCTATTAAAATGAATACAGGCAAGAAGAAAAGTAATGCCGGTATAAACAAGCGTAGGATAAAAGCGAAAATGAAGCGAACTGACCTTGCGTACAGCTTGAAACTTGAGAAGTAGTACACAACATCGCTCATTTCATATTCTTTTTTATCGCTGTACATCATCTTGAGGTATCCAAGAAGTGCGGGACACAGCAAGATTACAACAAGAGTAGTGACGCTTCTGATTCCTACTTTTATTATGAAATCCAAGGTATCGCTAAGCGTAAATTCATTTACGATAAAAGCCTCAGTAAAAGCTATACCTTCGATTATCATATAAAACGTAGCAAGAATACCTAAACCGATGAGTGCTTTAATCCAGCCGTTTTCTTTGAGCGTTTGTCTTGCTTGTGTGCGTATGATTTTTTCAGCAGACATATATATACTTCCTTTATGCGGTGTACATTCTGTAAAGTGTCTCTAAGCAGATTTGTGCGTGCTTAAAGAATTTATCGACGCTTAAGCACTCGTTAGCGTTGTGAATATTAGAAACTTCATCCTTGAAAACAGGACCGAAAGCTACACCCTTACCGCCCAGTACTCGTGCGTATGTGCCACCGCCTGTGGAGTAGAGGTCAGGTTTTTCGCCCATAATAGCTTCGTAAGAGTCAGAAAGCAGCTTCACAAGCTCTGAGTTTTCGTCCATATTAAGCGGTAAGTTGTGGTTTAATACCTTAACATTCAAGTTCTCGTTAGCAGCAGCTTTCTTGACTATATTAAGCACATTTTCACCGTTCATAGTTGATGGGTAGCGGATGTCTATAGTACATGTAGCGTAACCCTCGTCAATATGTATTGTGCCTACGCTTAAAGTCAGCGGACCTGACACAGAATCTCTCATTTTAAGACCCATCTTGACGCCGTTTGTCTGAAGACCAACGCTCGATTCGATAAATGAACAGATACTGCCAAGAGATGGGAGAGAGAAGTTAGAAGCGAGCAGGTCAACAAGTGCTACAGCCGCGTTGTGACCTTCTTCAGGTTCGCACGCGTGCGCAGCCTTACCTCTGCTCAATACCATAAGTCCGTCGATTGTATAGTAAAACTCGAAAGTGCCCTTTTTAGCGTCAGCAAGACGTAAAAGTTGGTGGTCTTCGGTTTCTGTACAGTCAAGAAGTGCGTACGCTGTGTCAGGAACAGCGTTTACAGCCTTACCTGAATGAAGCTGTGTTAAAGTTGTGCCTGTGTGAGTGTCAGCGTAAAGCTCCACCTGTAAGATACCTTTCTCGCATCTGCAGATTCCGTATCTGTTGTCAGGAGTGAAAGACATATCAGGAATAGGCTCATTCGCAAAGTAAGTATCCATATCCTGCATACCTGTTTCTTCACATGTTCCGTAGATAGCTCTTATGGTGTTTTTGCCGATAACGCCGTTGTCTTTTAATGCCTTTAAGCAGTAGAGGTTAATAAGTGCCGCGCCCTTGTCGTCAGCAATACCTCGACCGTACATATATCCGTCGCCAACAGAAAGTTCAAAAGGCAGAGAATCCCAGTTGTTTCCCGGTGGTACAACGTCGAGATGAGCTAAAGTAGCACACAGCTTTCCACCGCTACCAAGCTCTACGTGGCCTGCTACATCGTCGTATGTTTTAGTAGTAAGACCAAAGCTCTGTGCTTTTTTCATCATCCAATCTAAAGCCGGAGTGCATTGGGCTTTAATACCTGTGACTGACTCGATAGCGATAAGCTCGGTAAGGTCCGCGATTATATCTTCTTTGTATTCTAAAATCTTTTCACCAAAACTCATAATATCCTCCAAAAAAGATTTCATAAAATGTTACTTTACTTTGTATACTCGTTTGAATTTGCGGTTACACTTAAAACCCTTTGTAATAATCATATACACAGCGAAGATGAAAAATCCCGCAAATGTGATGTACATTCCGATTTTTAACATCGGGGTGGTGTAAACAAATTCAATATCTGAAGTTTTGTGACCGTCAACCCTGACTGCCATAAAACCAATGTTGACTTTTTCGATTTCGACTTCTTCGCCGTTTACAAAAGCTTTGAATCCCTTGTCGTACGGCACGCTGAAAAACAGCAGGTTGTCGTCACCTTTGTTGTTTACTGTGGCTTTAAAGCCCTTATTTGTGTAAGTGAATGTATCACAAGCACTCTGTGCTCTTTTTTCACAGTCGTTGTAGTAGTCGTTTATACCATATCTGAAGGTGTCTGTGATGCTTGTAAAATCCGTGTACTTCGGATACACGAGATTCTGTGGCTTATCCTTGCTGTTCTGAGCGTTAAGCGAGAGATACATTCCGTCAGTGTACCCTGTGATATCTTTGTACTTTTCCATCTGGTGCTGTGAAAGTACCATAGCTTTCATAAGAGACAGGTGCTTGACGCTTTTTGAAAGGTTTATAAATTCTTCTTCGCTTAAGAACTCGTCGTACATGAAGCCCATCGGTACGTAGTGCTCGTTTTCGTAAACCATAAAGCCGTTTTGGGTGTCGTAGTACTTAAATCCCGGCATAAGGTGTGAGCCGTCAGCTTGTGTGAAATCCGCGTTGTCATCAACAG
>JAZSFG010000166.1:0-7143 GCA_045532065.1 Ruminococcus sp.
AACTGTCGACGCGACTTGTCCTTTTGTGTCGAAAATCCACCGCATCGTTAAGAAAGCGGGCGAGAGTGAAAAGGTTGTTTTAATCGCAGGCGATAAAAACCACCCTGAGGTTATGGGTATCGTCGGTCACTGCGTAAACGATAATTTTACATTCAAAGATGAGTCTGAACTCGACGAAGTTCTCGCTTTAATGCTAAATAAGAATTATAAAGACATCTGCGTTGTTGCACAAACCACTTTTGATGTAACTCTCTTTGAAAAATGTTTAAAAAATATAAAAAAAGTATATACAAACGCAGAAATTTTTGATACAATATGTAATGCTACGTCGGAAAGACAAGCTGAAGCCGACGCTTTATCTAAATCGTCTGATTGTATGATTATAATCGGTGACAAACACAGTTCGAATACATGCAAGCTTTTTTCTATTTGCAAGCGTAATTGTGATAACACCTTTTTGGTCGAAACATCAAACGATCTTGATTTAAGCGTTATCGAGAATGCTGAGTCTATCGGGGTAACTGCGGGTGCTTCTACACCTGCAAGGATTATAAAGGAGGTACTGGATAAAATGAGCGAAGTAATCAAATCCAGCGAAACAAACGAATTCGAGAATTTTGAGGAGATGTTAGAAGAATCCCTCAAAAGTTTAAATACAAATGAAAGGGTTATGGGCGTTGTTGTTGGCATTGCGCCAAACGAAGTTTTTGTTGATGTTGGCAGAAAACAGGCTGGTTTCATTCCACTTGACGAGCTTTCTGCTACTCCAATCAACAATCCTGAAGAAGTTGTCAGCATCGGTGACGAGCTTGAGCTCCTCATCATGAAGACTAACGATCAGGAAGGCACAATTATGCTTTCAAAGCGTAGAGTTGACGCTAAGAAGGGCTGGGAGCTCTTAGAGAAGGCTTACGAAGACAAAGAAATCGTAACAGGCGTTGTAACAGAAATTATCAACGGTGGCGTTATCGCAGTTGCTAACGGCACAAGAGTATTTATCCCTGCATCACAGGCTACTCTTAACCGCGAGGATGACTTAGAGGCTTTAAAGGGTCAGGAAGTTTCTTTCAGACTTATCGAAGTTTCACAGCGTGGCAGAAGAAGAAAGGTTATCGGTTCTATCAAATCAGTTCTCAAAGACGAGTTTGCTGAGCAGAGAGCTGCTTTCTGGGAGTCTGCTGAAGTTGGCAAGACATACACAGGTACAGTTAGAACTCTTACAAACTACGGTGCATTCGTTGATCTCGGCGGTGTTTCCGGTATGATTCACATTTCTGAACTTTCATGGCTCAGAATCAAGCACCCAAGTGAAGTTGTTAACGTTGGTGACACTGTTGAAGTTTACATCAAGGATATCAACGACGAGACAAAGAAGATTTCTCTCGGCTACAAGAAGACTGAGGACAACCCTTGGACAATCCTTGAGACACAGTATCCAATCGGTACAGTTGTTAACGCTACTATCGTTGGTATGACAACATTCGGTGCTTTCGCTAACATCATTCCTGGTATTGATGGTCTTATCCACATTTCACAGATCTCTAACAAGAGAATCGAGAAGCCACAGGACGAGCTCAAGGTAGGCGAAGTAGTAGAAGCTAAGATTACAGCAATCGACTTTGAGAAGAAGCGCGTTAGCCTTTCTATCAGAGAGCTTCTCCCTGATGCTGCTCCTGTACAGGCTGTAGAAGCTGTAGAAGAAGTTGCTGAAGAAGCTGCTGAAGCTGAAGCTGAAGTAGAAGCTACTGAGGCTGAATAATTTTTACATAATTCGGGCATCCGTTTCGGGTGCCCTTTTGTGTATATATTTAGGATGATTACTATGTTTGAAAAGATTAAAAATGACGCAAAGCTCGTATTTGATGAATTACTCGAGAAAACTGCGCTTAAAAGTGGTCAGGTTTTAGTTATTGGTTGTTCTACCTCTGAGATTATCGGTGATGCAATCGGTACCCACTCGAGCCTAGATGTTGCAAAAGCTCTGTATTCAGGCTTTTACGATATGTTTAAAGAAAAAGGAATATACATCGCTGTTCAGTGCTGTGAACACTTAAACCGTGCGTTAGTTATTGAGCGAGAACTGGCACTCAGACTTAACCTTGAAGAGGTTAACGCCGTTCCACAGCCTAAAGCAGGTGGTAGTAGTGCAACTGTTGCGTATTCTCTAATGAATGACCCAGTACTGGTAGAGAAAGTCAGGGCTGACGCAGGTATCGACATCGGCGGAACCTTAATCGGTATGCATTTAAAAGAAACAGCAGTTCCACTTCGTTTTGAAAACAAGAGAATTGGCGACGCATACATAAGCGGTGCTCGTGTAAGACCAAAATTTATCGGCGGTGAACGCGCCGTGTATAATAAAGATTTACTGTGAGGTTACTATGACAGCGAGAGAAGAATTTATTGAAATTTTTACTAATCATATTCACCGTCAGGGAGCACGCGAACTTTTAGAGTGGATCAGCAAAACTGACTTTTTCACAGCTCCTGCAAGCACAAAATTCCACTGTGCGTGTGAGTCAGGCCTCGTTATGCACTCCGTCAGCGTTTTTAACACTTTAATGGAAAAGCATTTTGACGAAACAACTGACAATATCGAGAGCTTTGCTATTTGTGCTTTGCTCCACGACTTATGCAAAGCTCAGTTTTACAAGGTTTCTACCCGTAATGTGAAAAACGAAGAAACTGGACAGTGGGAGAAAGTCCCTTACTATATGGTTGAAGACAGCTTCCCTTATGGTCACGGCGAAAAGTCAGTATTCCTTGTTGAGCGTTTTATGAGATTAAAGATTGATGAAGCGATGGCTATCCGTTGGCACATGGGTGGCTTTGACGAGAGTGGTGGTTTTGCTCTTGCACAAGCGTATGAAAAATATCCTCTTGCTGTTAAGTTGCATCTTGCTGACCTTGAGAGCACATACTTAAAAGAGAAAGGCACTTCTGCTGTTAATAAGTAATTTCAGGTGTTTATATGGATTTTGAATTCGCAAAAAGCAGAGCAAAAGAGCTCTGCGAGCTGTTAAACTATCATAATAATCGATACTATAACCTCGACAGTCCTGAGATTTCCGACTACGAGTACGATATGTTACTCAGAGAGCTTGAGAATATCGAAGAGGAGTTTCCACAGCTTGTGACCTCTGATTCTCCGACTCAGAAAGTCGGCGGTAGCGCAGGTGAGAAATTCTCTCCTGTTGTCCACGAGGTTGTAATGGAGAGTCTGCACGACTCTTTTTCTGAAGATGAAGTACGTGATTTCGACCGAAAGGTTAAAGAAGTTGTGCCTACAGCGCGTTATGTTGTAGAGCCGAAATTTGACGGTCTTTCCGTTTCGTGTGAGTATAGAAACGGTGTTTTCGTGCGCGGTTCAACTCGTGGCGATGGTACTGTCGGTGAGGACGTAACAGAAAACTTAATGACAATAAAAAGCTTGCCGAAAAGGCTCAAGAACGCGCCTGCGTTTTTAGAAGTCCGTGGTGAAGTTTATATGTCTGTAGAGACCTTTGAGCGTATTGTTGAAGAACAGGAGAATAACGGTGAAAAGCCATTTAAAAATCCTCGTAATGCCGCTGCAGGCTCACTTCGACAGAAAGATGCGAAAATCACCGCAAAACGCAACCTCGATATTTTTGTGTTTAATATTCAGCAGGTCGATGGGGTTGAGATCACTACCCACACACAGTCGCTAGATTATTTAAAAGAATTAGGCTTTAATACTTCGAGTTATCACTTGTGCGACTCAGTGGACGAAGTGATTGGTGTTATCGACCTTATTGATAAATCGCGCGGAGATTTACCGTGTGATATCGACGGTGCTGTAGTTAAAGTCAACGACTTTGAACATAGAACACTTTTAGGTAGTACAGCGAAATTTCCTCGTTGGGCTGAAGCGTACAAATATCCGCCTGAAGAGAAAGAAACCGAACTTTTGGATATTGAGATTAATGTTGGTCGCACCGGAGCACTCACTCCTGTCGGAATTTTTGCTCCTGTTTTACTTGCGGGTACAACAGTATCTCGTGCTACTCTTCATAACGAGGATTTTATACGCGAGAAAAATATCCACATCGGAGATGTTGTGGTTATCCGTAAAGCAGGCGAAATTATCCCTGAAGTACTTTCTGTATCTCAGTGTAGAAGTTTATCTGACCCGTACACTTTCCCTGATACTTGTCCGTCGTGTGGTAGCTTAGTAGTACGAGAAAAAGACGAAGCCGCAGTTCGTTGTACGAATACAGACTGCCCTGCACAGCTTTTGCGTCATCTTATCCATTTTGTTTCTCGTGATGCGATGGATATCGACGGCTTAGGTCCTGCTGTGCTTGAACAGTTATTGAATGCTGGTCTGATTAAGTCTTTTGTTGATTTGTATAAGCTCAGAGCTATTGATGTAGCAACACTTGATAGAATGGGTGAGAAGTCGGCACTTAATCTTATCGAAGCAGTAGAAAAATCGAAATCTGCTGAGATTTATCGTCTTATTTACGCTCTGGGTATCCGCCACATCGGACAGAAAGCCGCAAAGCTTTTGTGTGAACATTTTCTCTCCATCGACGCTATTTTTGATGCGTCGGTCGAGCAGATAAGCTCTATTGAGGGCTTTGGCGATATTATGGCTCAGTCTGTTTATGACTATTTTGCGCTCGAGCAGACCCGCACACTTATCGATAGTTTAAAAGAACTCGGAGTGTTGATGACACCTCTTGAGAAAAAGAACGCAGAGGGTATTTTCGTCGGTAAAACCTTTGTATTAACAGGTACTCTGCCTACAATGACCCGCTCACAAGCGTCTAAACTCATCGAAGAAAACGGTGGCAAAACAAGCTCATCTGTTTCGAAGAAGACAGATTTTGTTTTAGCCGGAGAAGACGCAGGTTCTAAACTAGTGAAAGCTAACTCTTTAGGAGTAACAGTTATTTCTGAAGAAGAGTTTTTATCTATGATTAACTGAATATAAATTATAACCCCCTGTACCAATTGGTGCAGGGGGTATATTTTTGTACGAGCTTGCATAAGTTGTACAAAAAGGCAGGTAATATCATGGAAAAAAATAAAAGCAGATTCATAAACGCTACGGCGGTTTTGCCGTATGAATTAAGAACAATTTTGAAAAACGCACCCGATTTTATTGTTAATAATGCTCTTGAAATCACTCTGAGAGTTAATAAACCTCTGTGTGTAGAATGCATAAACAAGCGGTATTATTTTACAAAAAGTGGTTGTATTACCGACAGCATTCTGTCAAGCGATATGCTGATTTGTACTTCCAAAATGCTATTCGAAACGTTTCAGTCTGTATGTAATTTTTCGGTTTATTCTAAGCAGAACGAAATAAACAGCGGATACATAACGATAAACGGTGGTCACAGAGTCGGTATCTGTGGTACAGCTGTCGTAAACGAGAACAAAATCGTAAATATCAAAGATATATCGACTCTAAATATAAGAATCGCTCGTGAAATTATCGGGTGTAGTGACGAGCTGAGAAAATGTATAAATCCATTAGACGGTGTTCTTCTTTGTGGCGTTCCGTGTAGTGGTAAAACGACCTTGATTAGAGATTTAGCACGCTCACTGTCGTTTGATTATAAGGTGACTGTTGTTGATGAACGTAACGAAATTGCGTCCGGTGTTTCAGGTGTAGCACAAAATGACCTTGGTTTATGTGATATCTATAATTCGTATATAAAAGACGACGCGATAACGCACAGCGTCAGGAGTATGTCACCCGACATCATTGTCTGTGACGAGATTTCTACTGTTAGTGACTTGAGTACTATTGAAAACTGTGTTAACTGTGGTGTGTCGTTCGTAGCAACAATTCACGCTGATAATATTTTAAGAATGCTGAAAAAAATAAGTGTTCGTAACTTGCTGAAATCCGGGGCGTTTAATCAAATTGTGTTTCTTGATAATAAAAACAATATCGGAAAAATTAATAGTATTGTGAATTTATCAGAAATAGAGAGTGAGCTATATGCTTAAAGCGTATTTGTGTATTTTAGTTGTTTGTGCTACATCGTTTATTGGTTGTTTCTATTCGCATAAACTTCATAAAAGAAAAGAAATACTCGAGCTTTTTTCGCTTGAACTTTGTACTTCGTTAACAAAAATCCGATACCAGAGTAATACGCTAGCAACTGTGTTTTCAAATAAATTCAAAGGCTTTGTTTTCTGTAGTGAATCGAGCTTTTTTCAACAATGGAAAGAGATGCTTAAGCTGTATGATAAAAATCTAAAAAAAGAAGACATCGAATTACTGCTTGAATGTGGCGAAAAACTCGGTACAAGCGATGTGTGTGGCGAAACTGATAACATAAATATGTATCTGGAAATGCTTAGTCAGAAAGTAAAACAAGCCCAAAGTGATATAGAGAAGAAGTCAAAGCTTTACCGCACTCTCGGTCTTTACAGCGGTATTGCTTTAACAATACTTTTAATCTGAGGTAAAAATGGACATAGATATGATTTTTAAAATTGCCGCAATTGGAATAATAGTTGCGATATTAAATCAGCTATTAGTGCGCTCGGGCAGGGAAGAACAAGCTCTTCTCACGACAATTGCGGGACTTATAGTTGCGCTTATGATGATAATTACTCAGATAAGCGATTTGTTTAGAACGATAAAGAATACCTTCGGGTTGTGAAAATATGAATGTAATCTCAATTTGTGCTTTAGCTGTAGTTTCCTGTGTGCTATCTCTTGCGATAAAGCGTCACAACAGCGAGCTGTCTATCCTTATTTCTGTTGGTGCGGCGGTTGTAGTATTAATGTGTGTTATACAGTACATACTTGAAAGCGTAGATTTTGTGACGACTTTGCTTGCTAAAGCTGACGTCAGCAGTGAAAATATAGTGATACTCTTTAAGGTTGTCGGAATCTGTTTTCTCACCGAGTTCACGTGTGATACCGTGAAAGAATCGGGATTATTAGCTTTGTCAGGGAATATCGCTCTAGCGGGTAAAATACTGGTGCTTGTTACTGCATTGCCGATGTTTACTGAAATTTTGACACTAATCACATCATTAGTATCAGGAGAATGAATGTATAGGAAAATAATAATACTTATAGCAGTTTTCGTTATACTGTTATCGATATCACTTTTAAGAGTTAGTGCGCTTGAATATTCTGAATTAGAAAAT
>JAZSFG010000006.1:0-9226 GCA_045532065.1 Ruminococcus sp.
CCACCTCCACCTATCAGGCCGTGTCCGGCGCCGGTGCAGAAGGTCCTGTGGAGCTGATGAACGAAGTGGAAGCTCTGTCCAAGGGCGAAACCTACCATCAGGGTGCTTTTCATACAAGCACATCAACATATTAAACATAACTCTCCACGCAGGTGAGTCGTCATACATTTTGATTTCCTGACCGATGATACCTTGTTCTTTTTGTACAGTTTCTTCTGTAAAATACGGAGACTGTACAAAGTCGAGCAGAATTTCTAAGCTCTCTTCGAAATTGTCTGTACATGAGAAAAGGTAGCAGGTTTTATCAAAGCTTGTGTAGGCGTTAGCGTTAGCACCAGTTTTAGCGTAACGAGAAAAAGCGTCGCCGTCTTCTGATTCAAACAGCTTGTGTTCGAGATAGTGAGCGATTCCGTCAGGCACTTTAACTGTATCGCCGTTATCAACCTTGAAGGTGTTGTTAACGGAGCCGTACTTTGTACCGAAAATCGCGTAGGTAGAGCTGTAACCCTCCATTGGGTACACGTAAATCGTGAGTCCGCTTTTGTGTTTAACTTTATAGTATTTTTCAGACAAAAGGTCTGATTTAATTTCTTTAATATTCATCGTAACACCTCTTAGTCGTCAGTTTTTTCTACGCCTGTAAGCGTGAAAACTGTATCGAGAGTAAGTTTGTTTGCACAGCGGATAACGTCCTCTTTTGTCACAGCGTCTACTTTTTCGCACGCCTGCTGTGGTGTATACACACCGCCGTCAAGCATCTGTGAAAGGTAGTATGAGCTGATACCGCCGACAGTATCGCACGCAGAATAAAAAGCGTTGCACATCGAGAGCTTTGTAGCTTTAATCTCTTCGTCAGTAATATCGCCATTCTGCATTGCTTTAATTTCGCCTAAAATAGCTTCTTTTGCTTTTTCGATGTTCTCCCTCTCAACACCGCTTTCTACGAGCATAATGCCTTTCTGGCGGATGTATGAGGATGAACAGTAATAGCACAAGCTTAATTTTTCACGCACGTTGCAGAAAAGCTTTGAGTGTGCTGTACCACCAAGAACAGAGCACATAAGGCGCATAGCCATAACATCATCGTCAGGCTCAGCAACAGCTGTGCGGAAACCTAAAATCATCTTAGACTGAGAAAGCTCCATATCTTCGTTCACGGTTTTTGTACTCTCTGCCTCTCTCTTAATAGTTGTAGATAGCTCAAGCGGTGTACGGGAAACAGAAGAAAATCTGTTTTTGAAAATCTCAAAAGCAGGAGTCGGGTCACTCTCCCCCACAAACACAATCTCAAAGCGTGCAGTAGAGAGCATTCTCCGCCACGCTTTATAAAGGCTCTGAACAGTTGCAGAAATGACAGATTCTTTATCGCCGTAGCGGCTGATGCCGTAAGCCTCTCCCTCACACATAGCTTTAATAGCTTTCTGGTGTGCGTAGATTCGCTTTTCGCTGAACTCAGAGTCAATCATATCGATAAGCTGACGTCGTTCCTGTTCACACTCACTCTCATCAAACGCGCCATCCTTAAGAAACGGGTTAAAAAGAACCTCGCACAAAAGCTCGCTCACTTCTTTTGAGACAACCTCGTCGCCCAGAGCGTATCTGTCGTCGATACCAGACACAGAAAAAGTGAGTGCCTGCACATCACCAGTCTTGCTGAAACCTGAAGCAAGGGAAGCTCCGTAAAGGGACGAGAGCTTTCGTGACAAAACAGTAAAATCAGGATACTTCTCGCACGAGCGCGTCATGACAAGGGACATCAGCGCGTTGTCAGCCGCTGTTTCAAGTGTGAGCGGTAAAAACGCAGTGACGCTGATTCGCATAGTCTTGAATCTGCTTTCTTTTATTGTAGTAAATGCTACCGAATCGGTAATCAGTTTTCTTTCTACGTTACTCATAATAGCCTCCAAAGCTAGAAAAGTGTGGCAAACAAACACTTTGCCATTGTAATATAATATTGTACCACAACAAGAGAGATTTGTATATAATATATTTTAACAGAAAAGATTATTTTTATTGTTGACAAATTGAAAATTTGGTGTTATAATAGCAAGCGTTCGAGAAAAAAGAATAAATTTGCGAGTGTGCTGGAATAGGCAGACAGGCACGTTTGAGGGGCGTGTGTCTTCGACGTACGGGTTCAAGTCCCGTCACTCGCACCAAGGAATTACGGATATCCGAATGGATATCCGTTTTTCTTTATATCAGTAAGAGTGACGGAGACTTGAAGGCGAGCGTACCAAGGAGATGTGAAACACATAGACGAGGGTAAAAACGCTATAGTATAGCGTTTTTAGCGAGAGCGAAAATGAGGCTTTTCTCTCCCACAATGGGTGCAAGACGAAATCTACATATAAATTAGATTAAACACCCGTCACTCAAGCTATAGAAAAAGCGGATTCGTTATGAATCCGCTTTTAATTATTTAATGCTATTATATATTTCTTCACAATATGTTGCAGGGACAAAAAGGTCGCCTCTGCCCTTTCCTAGAGCTATATCGGGCTTATTATCACCATGGAAATCAGAACCGCCGCTTTTTAAAAGAGAGAAACGATGTGCAAGTTCTTTAGCGAGTTTCCTCTCTTCTTCGCTGAACTTCGAATAATCTGTTTCTATAGCTATAAGCCCACGTTCTTTTGCGACAGGCAGAAACTTTAAAAGTTCGTCGTAAGTGAGATTCAGAAACGGGTGCGCAAGCACAGGAGCCGCTCCCACCATCGACAGAAGCTCAATCACCTTAAACGCATCTGGTCTGACAGACGGAATATAATAGCCGGTTTTCTCATCCAAAAGGGTATCCATAGCCTCTTCAACAGAATCGGCGTAACCATTCTCTACAAGTTCTACAGCAAACGGAACGCGGTTAACGTAGCCATCACCCGCGTCAGCTTTAATCTTCTCGTAGTCAATATTGTAGCCTGCGTTCATGAGATTTTTCGCTAAAAGGTCATTACTCTTTCGTTTGGACTCATTAACAGAAACTAAAAACTCGTTGATTTTATCATATCCGCTATCGGGTACAAAAAGACCGACTATGTGAATCTCTTTACCGATATAAGCGCAGGTGATTTCTATTCCAGATACTGCGATAAGTGACTTGTTTTCTGCGGCTTTTTTGAATTCACTCAGACCCGACAAAGTGTTGTGGTCACACAAAGCGACTGCAAAAAGCCCTTTTCTTTCAGCTTCTTCTACAATCTGTGACGGAGTATAAGTGCCGTCAGAAGCTGTTGAGTGGGTATGCAAATCACAGAAATCTGTCGGTTTCACTAAATCAAACGAATTTTTCATACAACCTCCGAAAATTTATACAGTAGCGGGAGTCTCCTCTTTATTTTCCATAGCTTTTAACTCTTCTTCGTACAGTACAGGTAAAAGCTCAGGATATTTTTTAACTACTAAGTGCTTCACATAATAGACATCACTCACATCGCGTTTAGACATCTTTGCGATTTTGATAAAGCAGAAAATATACAGGAAAATCACGAAAGAATAAAGTGTAAGGCTTGCAAGCGGTGTGCCCATAAAGCAACAGTAGTCATACAAACCGTGCGCAAGAATCGGAAGTAATAAGCTTAAGAAAGCGTATTTTTTGTATGAATATTCAGGAGCATTCTGTGGGATTAAACCCTTTGCTTTGCAATCTTTTTCTAAAGCGTTTGCTTTCCTATACATATGCCAGAAGCTGTAGCACAAGCCCATAATTACGCCGAAGAACGTGTGACCCGGTACAGAAAGGATAGCACGCACAATGGCGGTTGACCAACCGTTTTGTATACAGTACAGAACATTCTCTGCAGCGGCAAAACCGAGCGACACAAATGTAGCGTAGATAATACCATCAAACAGGCTGTTAAAGTTCTTGTTACGCTTTGTGATGATAATAAGCGCGAGCCACTTAAAACCCTCTTCAACAAGAGCTACGTTAATAAAGGCATTTGTAGCGTGATAAATCCTTAGATTCATCATTGTAGCAGGCAAATTCCCAAGCAAAGCACCGTGAACAGCCTCAAGAATCGTGCCAACTATAATCACAGGCGGGATAATCAGAACACCCGACAAAAGCAATAAAAGCAACAAACCGAAAGGTTCTTTCTCTACTCTGTCTTTGATGAATATAAAAACAGCAAGTGCTACAGCAGGAACAAGAGCCGCTACTACAAGCAAAACCATATTCAACACAGACATATCCGCATAAGTGTTAGTCATAAAATCCCCTCATTTTTTATATAGCTAAATAAAATAATTCCATCCTAACATGAAAGTCGTAAGGATTATAAGAAACGCAAAGTTAAATGCTGAGAACACAGCGATATAGTACACCATTTTGCCCGGATTGTGTGATACATATTCTCTGAAAGTAATAAGACTCGCAAGCGACGCTATAAGCGTACCGACACCACCGATGTTTACACCGACTAATAAATCCTGATAATTCGATGTAAACTGAGACAGCAAGATTGCTGATGGTACGTTACTGATAAACTGACACGAAATCACGCTGAATACAAGAGTGCTCTTTTCGAGCAAAGAGGAAAACAGTTCTCTTACTACATCGATTCGTGCCATATTACCCGCAAATATGAAGAAAAACACAAAGGTAAACAGCAAACCATAGTCAACCATCTTAAGTGCTTTTCTATCAGCAAAAATCAAAACAACAGGCACAACAATCAAACCGACCCAATAAGGAATTCCACGGAAAACGATAAGAATAGAAAGCGCAAAAAGCGCAAGGTATAAAACAGTGCGCTTAGGCTCTAATACAATCTTTTCGTCCGATAAACTCAACGGCTCAGGTTTAACAAAAATTATACAGCACAGAGTAATCAGTATAACCGCCAAAGCAAATGGCGGAGCCATAATTCCCATAAACTCAAGGTTAGGAATCTCGTACTTTGTGTACAGATAGAGATTCTGTGGATTACCGAACGGTGTCAACATTCCACCAAGATTAGCCGCAATATTTTGCATAATAAAGGTGAAAGCCATATATTTCTCTTTATGTGTTGTTGTAAGCACAAAATATCCAAGTGGCAAAAATGTAAGCAACGCCATATCGTTCGCTATTAACATCGAACCGATAAATGTTATGTACACAAGCGCCAATATACTCATACGTGCGTTTTTAAACAACTGCACAACTTTTCGTGCGAGCATATAGAAAAAGTTGATGTTTTTCAGCGCACACACAACAGCTAAAACGCAGAACAGACAAGTCAGCGTTTTATAATCAAAATAACCGACATATTCTTTATCCGGCGGTACAATAAATGTTGTAGCAATAGCCGCTACAAGTGCTATGAGCATAACCGCATTCTTCTTTGCAAAAGCAACGCACTTGCTGATAAAAGAAGGTGTCTCTTTTACACTCCCCATTAATATACGTCCTTTTCAGTAATTCTTTCTACTTTGATACCGTTTCTGATGCAATATTCCTGTACACAAGAACCCTCTTCACAATATACAGTAACAGTTTCCTCGCAACCGTCGAACAAACCCCAGCCGAGTTCTGTTACAGATTTAGGAATAACAACCTTCTCGAGACTTTCACATCCTCTGAAAGCGCAGTCATCGATAATAGTTACGCTGTCAGGAATTTCTATCTCATCGAGCTTGATACAATTACAAAACGCACCCTCGCCTATCTCGTGAACACTGTCAGGAACAGTTATTCTGTTAAGCTTTTTGCACTCTGAAAAAGCCCAATCGCTGACAACAGTTACGCTATCAGGAATATCGTACTGAACCTCTCGGCTGTTCGCAGGATATGCAATAATCACGGACTTGTTTTTATTAAACAATACATGATCTTCACCTTCACGTTTGTTAGGTTCAGACTTATAGTGTTTGTTTTTAGGTGCAACCTTAATTGATTTCAGAGATTCACAACCTCTGAACGGAGCGTTGCTGATGTTGGTAATAGTAGATGGCAGCGAGATGCTTGTAAGCGCTTTACAGTTCTTGAACGCGCTTTTACCGATTTTCTTAAGGCCTTCGTGAAGCTCTACGCTTGTCATTTTAATACAACCGTTAAAAGCAAGGTCGTCAATTTTAGTAACAGTACTTGGAATATCAATCTGCTCGAGAACATCACAATCAGAAAAAGCACTCTCTCCAAGAATAGTAAGGTTCTGTGGAAGAACTATGTTTCTGAGACTTTTACAGCTGTTAAATACACCACCGTAAATTTCGGTAAGTCCCTGTGGTAAATCAACCTCGGTCAATTCTGCACAGTTCTCAAACGCTCTCTCCCCAATCTTGATACAGTTGTTCTTAACAACAAGTTTTTTCATCGAAGTGCAATCACGGAACGCACTCTCGCCGATTCTAAGCGTATTATCAGGGATTTCCATCTCTTTAAGATTTGTACATCCTCTGAAACTCTCATGGCCTATTATCTCTAACGACTGCGGTAAAACGATATGCTGCAGCTTTGAGCGATTTTTAAAAGCTTTTGAGCTGATTTCTGAAATACCTTCATCAACTACAATAGAGTCACCATTATCTTCGCACTTTTTAAGAACGCCTTCTTCGGTTGTGAGTCTGTCCATTGCAACAGCAGGCAGATCTCTCACCATTGACTTAATAAGCTTGCTCATATTATCTGATGTACTGTGGTGAGTATTTGCAAGCAGAATCTGGAACGCCGGTGGCACCGGAGTATTATCTAGATAAATAGGATACAGACGCTTACCGTTTTCGCGAGCTACGATAATCTCCATACCACAAAACGGAGAATTCATAGAAGCCTCAGATACAAACAGAACAACTGCTTCACATTTTGCAATACGCTCTCTGAGTTCATTTCTGAAATCGTTACCTGTCTCACAGGACTCGTCATACCACAGTCTGAATTTTCTGTCGTAAAGAGCATCTAAAATAGGATAAACCTTGTCAACATCACGGTGAGAATAGCTCACGAACAGATAAGGTTCGTCTCCTGTATATGCTTCAAATTTTGTATCTATATCGATGTATCCATCAATTTCTTTCATTAATTCTTCTTTTGTTTTTGTATCACCCATTTTAAACTCCCCTTATCATATTTAATCATCGTCTTTAATCTGCTCTTTATATGGCAACTCATCAAATGGTACAAGCAGATGATGTACTTTAGCTAAATTGTTTCGACTTGTCTTATCGTTCACATTACCGCTGTATGAATATCCTATGGATCTCATATACGCGTTCCATCTACGATGTTCAAGTACTCGTATAGCGCGTATATTAGCTTCATTTTTACGCTGTGAAGGCTCATATTCAGCTTCAGGTATACCACACAGTATCTTCATCTTTCTGTGGATAGCGGAAGCAATAGACGAGCTGTAGTTATACTCATACTGCCAGAACTGGTCTTCTTCTCCCCATTCAAGATGGCGTTTTAGCGCCTTTGCTTCCAGATCAGAGTTAATAATAACATCCTCGGAATAAGAAGTTGCGAGGTCACCGATAAAGTCAATATCGTAGAGCTGACCACTGAAGTTCTTAATGCCCTTTAAAGCTTTGCACTTTTCAGAATTATAAACAACGGCTTTAATAACCGGATGCAGTCCCATTCTCTCATATAAAGAACGTAGTTTTACAGCAATTGCGATATTCTTTTCATCATTACCCAGCGCTACGAAGATGTAAGTAGCTGAACTGATATTCTTCACCATATCATCAAATTCAACCGTATCGACATCAACTCCACTATGGATAGAAATCTTATACTGTGCTTCGCCCACGATATCGTAAACACCGTTGAACTTTTCACTCATCAGCTCAGGACACTGTGATATAAACTTACTCTCAACATTTTCGTCAATATCAAAAGCGTTTATTTCAACACGGTAGCCGTCCATCTGGCAGAACCACGCGAGATTTTTAACCATATTCGAGCCATGGTCGCCCATACCGACGACAAGAGCATTGATATTTCTGAGCTTTGTTTCTTCGTCATATACAGCCTTATCAAAGATATCCTCATATCCGGTTTCATACAGAGTACGAAGTATGAGAGAATGAGTATCATCAATTCGTCTGACTTTGATTTTAAGCTCAGGTTCGTTTTCTTCTCTCTTAGTTTTATCGTATGACATTAAAAGTAAAAGTTCGGTTTCTTCCTGTGTAGAAAAAACATACAGATGAGTATTGTCACGATGTTTATATCTATCAATAAGAGTGAGAGCCTCTGTGACATTCTGTGACACATCTTCGCCTATAGTAAAGAAATACAGTGCTTTCTTTTTGTTGTGAGCTTTAAACGCAATATTGTTAATATTGCTGCCAAACATAACTGACTTTATTCTCTTCGCGCGGTTGATATACTCGGTGTTAAAATCTTCCGATTTATCACAATCCATAAAGACAAAGAATCTATCTCTCTCGTTTTTGTTGTCACAAAGACTTTCAGCAAGAGATAATGATTTATCGTTGAGTTTCGAGAAAATATATGTGTCGTTGTTGTAATGTGTCAAAAACGAAACATATGATGAGAAGTTCTTGAAGAACGACATAACAAAGCCGAATGTGAGCAACGGCGCAACCAAGAACAGCACGGCAAGCAAAACTGTGTACATCTTAGACAGAAGCGGATGGCTCAAATCGCCGATGTTATTCTTTACGATTTCAAAGTCACCATCAACAATGAAGAGTCTGATCATATTGTGGATAGACATAAACACAGCTTCCACTACACCACACGCAGTGTTTCTAAATGTGGATAAATATATTGGAAAAAACATAAGTGTAGCCGCTACAGTAACACCTATGAATAAAATTTTCGGACTATCAAGTTTAGCGACTTTCTTCAGTCGCAGGCTCTTGTTAAGGAGCAGCCACAAAGCTGTCAGAACAAGACAAATTATCGTTAATAAGAAGCATATATTCCAAATCAAAGTGCAAACCTCCAAATTCGGCTTAAACATTCAGTAGCACGATATGGCAACACCGCAAAAACACGGGTTGCCATATCGTTTCAATTATTTCTGATTAAAATAAATCAATCTTATACTCATCGAGCGACTGCCCAACAAGTGTAGACAAAGAGTGCTGCTGCTCGGCGCAGTCACGACAGATAATCATATCTTCAGACGCAATAATGTCGTTGATTATATTAGGTTCGTAGCCGGTGCCGATAAAAAACTTGTTGCAATCATCGCATGTGTGCAAAAGCTTAGGGCCAAAAAAGATAGCCGCTGCGATAACTATTACTACAAGAATAATAGGTACTATTTTTTTC
>JAZSFG010000127.1:0-9061 GCA_045532065.1 Ruminococcus sp.
ATTAAGCAGTCAGGTTAACTGGCTGCTTTTTTGTTGCAAGAAAGCATTTGCGGTGATATAATTCTCATATAAACCAAAGGAGTTTGTTTATGGGTAATAGATTTGAAAAAGATACACACATCGCACTTTCTCAGTGTGATAACACTGGAAAGCTCAGTGTTTACCATATTTTTACTACATTTATGGATATGGCGACCGACCACGCACAAGAGCTTAAACTCAGTTCTTCGGATTTAGGTGAAAACCTATTCTGGATAACTGTCAGAACAAAAGCACAGATTATTAACAGACCAGCTATGTCGCAGAAAGTTTCGCTTTCTACATGGCCACAAAAGCCTTCTCGTGTGCGTGCAAACAGACACTACCTAATCAGCGACGAAAACGGCGTGCTGATTAAAGGAAAAAGCGAGTGGACGGTTGTTGATACATCAAGCGGTAAGCTTCAGCGTGTAAGCGAGGTTTATCCTGAAAGCTTTAATTTTTGCGAAGAGCTTGCGATTGAGGAAAACTTCTCTCGTGTGTGCGATGATTTCAGCGAGGCAGAGACTATCAGTACATACACCATTCGCAGTACAGATATAGATCTAGTACAGCATATGAACAACGCTCAGTACATCCGCGTGCTGATGGGTGTGTTTACTAAGGAAGAGTTAGAAGAAAAACCAGTCAAAGAAATCGAGATTGCGTACAAAGCGCAGAGTTACGAGGGTGAGACCCTTACGATTAAGTATAGAAATGCTGATGACTGCGTTGATTACGGTATGCTCAAGAGTGATGATACCGTAGCGGCTATTATTAGAGTGATAAGATAAACTACCCACAGAGGTGATTTTATGTCTAAAGGTAAATTTGCGACAATAAGCATAATAAGTGTTATTTTGGTGTTAGCAATTGCATTTGCTTCGGTTTATTTTTTCAACGGTAAAGGCGAAGATGAAAATACCGCGACAGAAACTCCTACGGAAGCCACAGAGCAAGTGAGTGAAGAGCCGACACAGCCACCGACACAGGCTTTTGATTACACAGACGTTATCTCACAGATGACACTTCAAGAAAAGGTGGCACAGATGATGATGGTAAGCTGTCACGAGGGTGTTGATATCGAAACAGCATCTTCTTACAACGTCGGTTCAATCTGTTTGTACAGCCATTCTTTTGCTGACAAAACAGCCGACGAAATAAGCACTATGATAGAAACTTATCAGGAGCTTTCTCGTATTCCGATGCTTGTTTCTACCGACGAAGAGGGTGGCACAGTTGTGCGTGTAAGCGCGAATGAAAATTTGCGTGCGACACCTTTCTGGTCGCCGTCAGAGCTGTATAGCGAGGGCGGTTTTGACCTTATCGAAAGTGATACTATAGAGAAAGCTGACCTACTTTTATCTCTAGGGGTTAATGTGAATCTCGCTCCTGTGTGTGATGTACCGCTTAGTGAAGAAAACTATATTTATGACCGTTGTTTCAGTCTTTCTCACGAAGAAACTTCGCAGTATGTCGAGTGTGTAGTGAAAACAATGAAAGAAAAGCGTATAGGCTCGACGCTGAAGCACTTTCCAGGATACGGTGGTAGTGTCGATACCCACGAGTCAATGTCGTACGATTACCGTGAATACTCAGATTTTGAAAACGGCGATTTTCTGCCGTTTATCGCGGGTATTCAGGCGGGTGCTGATTCAGTTTTAGTCAGCCATAACATTGTCACTTGTATGGATGAAAATATGCCTGCATCGCTCTCAAAACCTATCCACGATATTCTTCGTAATGAGCTTCACTTTGACGGAGTTATCATTACTGACGACCTCGTTATGCAGGGGATAAGGCAGTTCACAGACGGCGAAAATGCTGCAGTACTCGCTGTAAAAGCAGGAAACGATATGATAATCTGCGAAGATTATGCAGGCTGTGTTTCTGCGATTGTAAACGCTGTGGAAAACGGCGAAATCGATGAGACTCAGATTGATGAGTCCGTCAACAGAATTTTAAAGTGGAAGAACGCTTTAGGCCTGATTTCATAACCGAATAAAAACAAGCTCCCCGTGGCACAGATGTCATAGGGAGCATTTTTTATGTATTTATGGTGGCTTAATATTAGGTTAATGTTAAGTCAAAATCTGCACCGTTTGTTTAAAAGAATTGGTGACATTTAAAATCTGCTGTGATATACTAAAACATAGCTGTTTATAAATAATAAAACGAAAAGGTGATATTATGAATTTCAGAGAAATCGCAGAAAACAGACAGTCGTGCCGAGCATATAACAGCGAACGTTTGGTGGAAAAAGAAAAGCTCGACGCTGTTTTAGAGGTTGCAAGACTTTCGCCATCTGCTTGCAACGGTCAGCCTTATCACATTACAGTATGTACCGGTGAGGTCGCAAAGAAAGTCGCAAAAGCAACTCAGGGAATGGGACTTAATAAATTTGCACCAGATGCACCTGTATTGCTCGTGATTTCGGAAAAGCCTTATGTCAGAACTGCAGCAGTTGGTGCAAAAATGAAGAAAAACGACTACCGCTCTATGGATATCGGAATTCTTTCTGCATATATCACAGCAGAGGCTACCGCACAGGGATTAGGGACTTGTATACTCGGTTGGCTTGACGAAGAAAAAATCCGTGAGCTTTGCAATCTCGACGGCACAGTGCGTTTAGTAATCACTCTCGGTTACGCTAAAGATGACGACAAACTCCGTACAAAAAAGCGTAAAGATATGGAAGAGCTCATAAGCTTTGTAGACTAAAATTGTCGCTGTTTTCGTTACTTTTGTTTATTTTGAGTCGTATTTATATATAAACGTCGAGTAATTATTTGATTACTGAGCTTGTATAAAATATACTAATGGTTTATAATGGATATAGAAAAGGAGTGAGTGCTATGAAAAGAATTATTTCTATTGTTTTATGTTGCGTATTTATCTTATCGTTTACTGCTTGTAAAAATAACGACACTTCGAGTAGTGATGCAACAGAGAATATAGTTGAAACCATAAGCGATACACAAAAAGCAAAGCTAGCAGATAAGCTTGATAGTTTTGATGGAATCGTTTATGTGGTTCAAAATGAAGAAGTGCTGTGTAGCCACGCAAGTGGTGTGGATGAGCTTGGCAACGACTTGACTGTTGAAACCCCGATGTATATTGGTTCCGTGTCAAAGCAGTTTTGTGCAACAGCAGTTATGATGCTCAAAGAACAAGGAAAACTGAGTGTTGATGATACACTTGATAAATACTTTCCTGAGTATGAACTCGGCAATAGTATCTCAATCAAGAATTTGCTGACAATGCGTTCGGGAATTCCTGAGATGATAGCAAGCCAAGATATGGATTATTTAAAGAAGCTTTCAAATGACAAAACTAAAAGCGAAAACACTGAAATTATTAATGAATGGGCGTTTTCACAGCCACTTAATTTTGATCCTGACACAACAAATGAGTACTCTAACACAAATTTCTTTTTGTTAAGTGAAATTGTAGAGATGGTGTCGGGTAAACCATACAACGATTTTATTAGAGAGAATATTTTTGTTCCGTTAGGAATGGAGCATACAGGATTTGTAAGCGAAGTTGACGATAACAAATTTTTCTCTGACAGCCTTACATATGACTCAGTGTATGACAACGTAAACGGAATAGAAGGGCTTTTAGACGGCCTTCTTTGTCAAGGTGCGGGCGATATCGTGACAACTGCTCCTGATATGGACAAATGGATGACAAGCTTCTTGGATAGAAAGCTTATATCTGATGAAAGCTATGTCGAAATGACAACAGACTATTCTCCTGATGCCGGTAATATTTATGGATATGGCTTAATGGGCTTTTATAAAAAGGGTATCGGTCACGCAGGTAGTATCGGAAACTATGTGTCTATAGATTATTTTAACGAAGAGTATGGTATAAAAATCTTCGCAGTTACTACTAAAGACCAGAACAAGATTAACAATCTGCCGACGACTATTATGGACATTTTGCTCAATGGTTGATTTTCTCAATATGAATTCCATACAGCAGTGATATGACGAATACATATAGAATAAAGAGGGATAAATATGAAGAGGTTTTTGTCATTAGCTTTTACTTTGCTTATGATTATGGCAACACTCACAGCTTGTACAAAAGGCACAGATGAAAAAGCAGAGTTGAATTTACCTGAATCTGTTGACCTTAGAAATTTTAACGGAAAGAATTACGTAACACCTGTGAAGTGTCAGATGTTTGGTGACTGCTGGGCATTTGGTATTGCGGGTGCCGCAGAGATTTCATACCTTTACGCAAATGATATGGGCGTTGCTGCTGGTGAAGTTAACGACACTGTGGATTTTTCTGAGAAGTACATAAACTGGTATGTTTATAACAGCCTTACAAAGGACGATGTAATAGAGGGTAAAGTCAGAGATTCTCAAGTGGGCGAAGGCTTTGACCCTAGTGAAGCTGAGGACTATAGACAAGACTCTACTTATTTTATCGGCGGAGCCAGTTATTCGGGTGCGAATCTGTTTGCGTCGGGTTTCTTGCCTGTTGATGAAAGTACAATCGTAAATGGGGAGCAGCCATACGCTTACAGAGGTAAGAATAGTGAGTTTTATGAAGGCGAGCTACAGTACTCGGTTGATGATGACTGGACAATTCCGCTAAACGCTGAGTATCGCAATCCTGTGACAAATTCGTTTTTTAGAAACGGTAACTATTTGCCTAGCCCTGCTGCTAAAGATGAAAACGGTGACTATATATTCAACGAAGAAGGCCTCACAGCGATAAAGTCAGAACTTGCCAGCGGTCACGGTGTTGCTATTGCGGTCCTTTGTGAAGGTACGATGAACTACGAAAACTGGGCTGCATATAATCAGAGCGGTATAGCCAATCACGTTGTTACTGTAGTAGGTTACGACGATAACTACCCTAAAGAAAATTTCAGCCAGAAATATACATCAGGCGAAGCTATAGAAGATAGCATACCCCCTACTGATGGTGCTTTTATTCTGAAGAACAGTGGCGGAGAATGGGGTTATGAAAGTAGCGGCTATTACTATATGTCCTATTATGACCATACCATTATTCACGCAATCAGTTTTGAGTTTGACAAAAATGATTCAGTAAAATATAAAACCCCTAACTATGACCAATATGATATGTTGATGTATGGTACTTGTGGTGTTTTTGAATATGACCGTGAAGCTAAAACCGCAAACGTTTTCGACGTAGAAGAAGATGCATCTCTTTTTGCTATTGAGTACAAAACATACGCACCGGATATTAACGTGCACTATGAGATTTACAAAAACCCTGAAGATGGTAGACCGGATTCAGGCAAGCTACTTGAAAGCTCAGACAAATTCCACAATTTCAGCGGTTATCATAAAGTAGACCTGAATTCAGAGCATAAGCTCAAAAAAGGCGATAAGTACTCTGTTGTTTTGACAATGACATATGCTGACGATAAGACTCGTTACGTTGAGTTTGTTTCTTATGCCAATAATATGGATATAGGAGCAAAGGCGATAGGAATAGTAAATAAAGGTGAGAGTTATCGCTTTACAAACAACGAGTGGACAGATTTGAGTGAGCTTACAGATGACCTCTTAGAAGAGTTGTATAAACAGAACGAGGAAATGGATATCATGGTTGATTTTAAAGCTCACAGTGCAGAAGATATAGCAGTAGATAACTACCCTATAAAGGCAATGCTAAATCCTGGAAAATAACTGAAAGTATAGAAATTCCACCTTATTCTTTCAGCTTCCTTATATTTCTTGAACAAACACCCATCAGTTTTGATGGGTGTTTATTCTTGCGTTTTAGTTTTATGATTTTTGTTTCTATATTCTTGATATAAAACTGTTTATGTTTTATTATAAAAAGAACATAAACAAAAAAACCTAACACATCAATGCTATTATAGTTATGACTGATTGTCAGACATCTTGGAGTGTAAATATGAAATATAAAAATGCAGTAGCAGTTCTTCCTACAGAGCTGATTGAAGAAATCCAGAAATATATTCAGGGTGAGTTTTTATACATTCCTAAAAAGGATAAGCAAACGCACAGAGCTGTCACCGAATATAAAATTGAACTTGAAAAACGAAACAACAGAATCTACAAAATGCACCTCGAGGGGATGAGTAACGAGCATTTAGCAAAAAATTACAACTTAGCTCAGTCTAGTATCCGAAGAATACTTATAAAGCAAAGGAAAAGGTTTGAGATAATGTCAGAGAAAATCAAGACATTATTGTGTAAATGGGGTTTGCAGGGCGAGAGCATCACACAAATTTATTCTACCGTCTGGCAGATTGGTGAAAGTTTTGTACTGAAAGTATACGAAGAGCCTAAGTCTCTAAAAAGAAATATTACGATAAATCAGCACTTACACAATATGGGCATACCTGTCGGCAAGCTCATAAATACCTTAAAAGAAGAACAATACGTAGAAGCTGACGGACAGTATTTCTTTGTATCAGAAAAGCTTTCGGGAAGTAATATTGTAAGCCTCAAATTCGGGGATAAAATAGCCGAGAAAATGGGCGAAATTATTGCAAATCTTCATATTGCTTTTGACAGTCTTGAAGACAAAGTTGAACTTTGGGACAACAGCCTGCTTGAAGAGATGAACGGTTGGGTGAAAGAAAGCTTTGAAAAAAGCGGATGGCAGAACTTAAGATACGAAGATTACGAAGAGGTTGTTGAAAACCTTGAAAGATTCTATAAAAAGCTTCCTGCTCAGCTTATCCACCGTGATGTACATTTTGGCAACTTCCTTTTTGACAAAGGAAATTTCAGCGGTTACATAGATTTCGATTTAAGCCAGAAGAATATAAGAATCTTTGATTTGTGCTATTTTGTTCTGTCGGTTTTATCCGAGAAAGAAAAGTTTGAAATCAATGAGAAAAAATGGTTCAATTTTACAAAAAATGTTTTTGCTGGCTATAACAAAATCTTACCTCTTACCGCAGAAGAAAAAGAAACTGCGGTGTTCGTTATGGAGTGCATCGAGCTCTTGTTCCTTGCATATTTCGAGGGGCAGGAGGATACCGCACAGGTAGGAAGCACATACGATGTTTTTAAATTCATCAATGAAAACGAAAGAAGAATCAGTAGGCTATTACCATAAAAAGGAGAATGAAAATGTTAAAGATAACTGATACATATAATTTAAAAGATATTTATGATTTTCAGCTTAGTTTCAAAACACCATACTTTTTTGATGTGAGTTTTGATACTTGGAAAAAGTCTTTTGAAGATGATATCGACGGCGAGGGCAGAAAGCTATTCAAAGAGCTTTATGTAAAAGCAGTTTATGATAATGATAAACTTGTAGGCTTTGTCCAGTACGGCAAAACTACATTTGGTTTTGCTGATAACGGCGAGATTTCAAGCGATATTTCATACCCTATCATCCGCAATCTGTATTTCAAAGAAGATCGAGCAGGCGCAGGTGAATTGCTTTTAAAAGAAGCTATGCAAAACCTTGGTAAAGCAGAGCGAGTATACGCTTTTTTCCATTACTTTGGTATGACCTGTTTTGCTCGTCACGGCAAACTTTTTGAGAGTCACGCTCATATTGATTCATTGCTTAAAGAAAATGGCTTTGAAGTAGAACACGAAAATGTGTACTACTCATCTGTTTTGAGTGATAGCAAAAACTTTGAGGTAACGATTACAGCGAATGGTGTAACAAAGGGCAATCAGCAGTATATTGACTTCAAAATCGACGGCAATCAGGTAGGTGGTTGCGAGGTGCATTATCTAAGTGCCACCACAGCATATCTTCGCTGGATTTACGTTAACGGCGATATAGTAGGCAAAGGTATCGGCACAAAATGTATGGAAGCTTTAAAGAGTTTTCTTTATGAAAAAGGCATTACCCGATTTGATACTGACACAGCTCTCGATAATACAGTTGCTCAGCATTACTACGAGAAAAACGACTTTATCCGTGAGGGTGTTACCAGAAGCTACTTTACAAAGTCAGTGTAATAATATACAATAAGTCAGTATTTTTTGGAGGTGTTTCTTTGAGTAAGTTAAGTATAAAATATTTGTTGTGGACTTTTTCTATAATGATAATTTGTTGGGGAACTTGTTTGATATTCAGCTTAAACGGTATAACTCTGACTGATAATTATTTATTGTATATTCCGTATTTGTTAGGCGGTTGGTCGCCTACAATAGCTTCATACATATCAGTAAAAAAGCAAAAAAGCTTCAAAGAATGGCTTAAGGATATTTTCGATTTCAAACACAGTATCCTTTCGTATATAGTTGTTGTACTTTTTAGTGCGTTGTTTGTTTTACCTCAATGCCTGATATCTGGTTACGAAAACGGAGCTCCTTTATTTGCTGTTATTTTTATGATTCCAATGATGCTTGTGGGCGGAGGATTGGAAGAAGCAGGCTGGAGATACATTTTGCAACCTGAACTTGAAAAGAAGTGTAACTTTGTTGTAGCTACTTTGTTGGTTAGTGTGATTTGGTGGCTGTGGCATATGCCGTTATTTTATATTCAGGGCGTATCACAATACGGTGATAGCTTTTTGGTTTTCGGAATCAACGTGTTAGGTTTAAGCTTTGCATTGGCAAGTATCAGAAGAACAACTGAAAGTGCCTGGTTGTGCGTTTTATTCCACTGTATTATCAATTCGCTATCAGGAATATTCATTGTTAATGATAACATTTGGGGTAATGTTGCTTCAGCGATTATCATGATAATTGCTTCGTTAGTTTTAGTAACAGTGAACGATAAGAAAAGAATACTGAAATAATCTCAAATTCGTATCAGAAAAGTTAATAAATGATTTATGATGCAACATTGCAAGGTGAGAACTTGCGGTGTTGCATTTTTATTTTGAGAAAACATATTGACAATTATCTATATGTGTGTTATAAATACATAGACAAATATCTATGTGAGGTGGATAAAATGAATACAAGGGAAGTAGCTCTCATTTGTAAAGCACTTTCTGATAACAATCGTTTGCAGATTGTTCAGATGTTATCCGACGGTGAAAAATGCGGATGTAAATTGAAGTCGGATCGTAGCCATGTCGTTCTGTGAGCCAAGGAGTTGT
>JAZSFG010000110.1:0-5838 GCA_045532065.1 Ruminococcus sp.
CCGCCGTTTTTTATTTCAATTGTGATACTATTCGCACCTGCGTCGATGGAGTTTTCGACGAGTTCTTTAATAACAGAAGCCGGTCGCTCTACAACTTCGCCCGCCGCGATAAGTTCAGCAACATGTTTATCTAAAACATTAATTCTTCCCATACGTGTCACCTCTTTTCTTTATTCAGTCATTTTTTTAAGTTCGTATAATAAGTTCATAGCTTCGATAGGCGTAAGTGTATTAATATCGACACCACGTAATTTATCGCTTAAAGCATCGCTGTTTGTTGGAATCAGCGAAAGCTGATCGTTTTCTTCAAAAGGAGAGTTATCATACACTCTCTGTGGTTTATTCTGGATAGCGTTATCAAAAGTAAGATCTTTTAATATTTCCTTAGCTCGCGTGATAACGGAATCAGGAATACCTGCAAGTTTTGCTACTTCTATACCATAGCTGTCATCGGCTCCACCAGGGATGATACGACGCAAAAAGGTAATATCATCACCACGCTTTTTAACAGCGATATTGTAATTCTTTACACCATCAATAATCTGTTCAAGTACAGTAAGTTCGTGATAATGAGTAGCAAAAAGTGATTTTGCGCCGAGTCGCTTTTTATCAGCAACATACTCAAGTACCGCACGAGCGATGCTCATACCGTCATAAGTAGATGTGCCACGACCGATTTCATCAAGAATAAGCAAGCTCTTCTTAGTAGCGTTTTTAATAATATTGGCAACTTCGCTCATCTCAACCATAAATGTAGACTGACCCGAAGCTAAATCATCTGAAGCACCAACACGAGTGAAAATACTATCCACAATACCGATTTCAGCAAAAGACGCAGGAACAAAGCTACCCATCTGTGCCATAAGCACGATAAGAGCAACTTGTCTCATATATGTCGATTTACCCGCCATATTAGGACCTGTAATAATAGCAACGCGATTAGATTCGTTATCCAAAAACACGTCATTAGGCACAAAAGGAGCGGTATCAAGCAACGCTTCAACGACAGGATGTCTGCTGTCTTTAAGTCTTATTACACTCGATAAATTAACATCAGGCTTAACGTATCTGTTAGAAGCTGCAACGTTAGAGAGAGAAACTAAAACGTCAAGCACTGCAACAGCGTGTGCTGACTTTTCAATTCTATTTAAGTTTTCAGCAACTTTCTTTCGGATAGCATCAAAAAGAGCATATTCAAGGGCGATTGCTCTGTCCTTAGCTCCTAAGATTCTGCCCTCGAGTTCTTTAAGCTCAGGGGTAATATATCTTTCGCAATTTGCTAAAGTCTGTTTTCTTATGTAATTTTCAGGTACTAAGTCCTTGTAAGAGTTAGTAACCTCGATATAGTAACCGAAAACTCGGTTATAACCAACTTTAAGTTTAGGTATACCAGTAAGTTCTTTTTGCTCGTTTTCGATAGTTGTGAGAAGTGATGTCGAGTCGCTCATATCACACGATAAAACGTCGAGTTCTTCTGAGTATCCTCTTTTAATCATTCCACCTTCACGAACAGAAAACGGTGGTTCCTCGACAATAGATGTTTCTATAAGCTCTTTTATATCATCTAAAGTATCTAAGTTTTCGTAAATTTCGCGTAAGTAGTTAGACTTTGAGTCAGAAATCTCGTCATGAAGCTTTGGCAAATTAGAAATCGCACTACAAAGTGAGCGCAGTTCACGAGCGTTTGCAGAACCATAGACGATTCTTGTCATAAGACGCTCGATATCAAAAATACCTACAAGCATAGCAGATAACTCAAGACGCTTAACAGTATCGTTTACGAGTTCTTCAACAGCGTTCTGACGTTTTAAAATCTGGGTTATATTCATCAGCGGGTGTTCAACCCATGAACGAATCATACGCTTACCCATCGCTGTTTTTGTAGAGTCAAGCACCCACAAAAGCGAGTGCTTCTTCTCTTTCGTGCGCATTGTCTGTGTTAGTTCAAGATTACGACGAGTGTTGTAATCGAGGCTCATATACTGGTCATTGCTGTATAATTCGATATTTTCGATTCGCTCTGTACCTGTTTTTTGTGTTTCTTTAAGGTAATTCAATAGAGTGCCTAAAGCGATTATTATGTCTTTATTACTCTCGACCACTTCGGCTTTCTTAGCACCGAAATGCGAAAGCACAGCGTCAGAACACTCTAAAAATCCACAGTTATCTTCATCAGCAACACCAACAAAGCAAGAAAGCTTGTCCGATATAAAGGAACGCAAATCTGAATTATCTTTAATTTTACCACCTAGGATAATCTCTTTTGGTGAATATGATGTAAGCTGTGCTTTCAGTTCACTTAACGAATCTTTGCTGTCAATACAAGTAACATTAAGTTGACCAGTAGAAATATCGCAGAAGCACAAGCCGATGTTTTTAGACGAGGAATAAGCTGAACAGATATAGTTATTAACACTTTCGTCAAGCATACTGCTTTCCATCACAGTACCAGGAGTGATTACGCGGATAATATCACGCTTTACAATCCCCTTTGCCTGTGCAGGATCTTCAACCTGTTCGCAAATTGCTACTTTATATCCTTTAGCGACAAGGCGTGCAATATAATTTTCCGCACTATGGAAAGGCACACCACACATCGGTGCACGCTCTTCCTGACCACAATCTCTGCCTGTCAAGGTGAGTTCAAGCTCTTTAGAAGCTATTTTTGCATCTTCAAAGAACATTTCATAGAAGTCACCGAGTCTGAAAAACAGAATGCAATCTTTGTTATTTTCTTTTATGCTGAAATACTGCTTCATCATAGGAGAAAGCTCAGCCATATTCCCTCAATCCCTATCTATAAAAAATAAATTAGTGGCAACCACCGCAGGTTGAACAGTCGTGTGTGCAAGATGGTGAGTAATCTGTTGTGTCAGGATCTTCACCCTCAGCTGACTGAGTGATAATAGCCATAACTCTCTGCATTACTGTATCAAGTGCTGTTTTTGACTCGTTGTAAGCAGCCATATACTTGTTAGACATAATCTGTGTGTAAAGTTCACGCATCTCTGTGTTGAGAGTCTTGAGTTTTTCTTCATCTCTGTCTTCTTTGCACGCTTCGTTGTTGATAGCCATTCTCTTTAAGTTAAACTCGCCAATCATATCCTGAAGCTCTTTATCGTTATCAGCCTGAGTTTTAGCTTCCTGTAAATCTTTATATGCTTTCTCTTCCTGAATAGCGTGTCCTAACTGTCTTGCAATTGCGATTAAATCCATAATTATTACTCCTTTTCAATCTCGCCGTTTAATATCCAGTTGCGAGCTTTTGTTATTTTAATATTCTTAAATGAGCCGATGAGATTATCATCGCCTTCAAATTCTACGATAATATTTCCGCTTGTTCTACCACACAGAACGCCTTCTTTATTAGAAGATTTCTCTTCTACAAGAACCTTCTGAGTAGTGCCTACCATCTGTGCACAGCGCTTAGCGGCGATTTCTTCCTGAACTTTTAAAAGTTCCTGGAACCATTTCGACTTCTCTTCGTCAGTAACTACATGCGCCATTTCCGCGGCTGGTGTACCCTTACGTCTAGAATATATAAACGTAAACAAAGAAGTAAACTTAATTTCTTTAATGAGTGATAATGTTTCCTGAAAATCTTCGTAAGTTTCACCCGGGAATCCAACGATAATATCAGAAGTAAGAGATAAATCGGGAATTCTCTCTTTAGCGTACTTAATAATATCGAGATACTTTTCTCTTGTATATCTTCGATTCATAAGTTCTAAAATCCTGTTTGATCCTGATTGAAACGGAAGATGCAGGTGATGACTAATATGTTTACTTTCAGCTATTGTATCAATAAGCTCTTTAGTACAATCCTTAGGGTGAGAAGTCATAAACCTTAGCCAGTAGTCACCATCGATACTGTCGATTTCTTTTAAAAGTGAAGCAAAATTCGGTCTCGGTTCTAATCTTTTACCGTAGGAATTAACATTCTGACCGAGTAAGCAGATATCTTTATACCCACTCTCTATCATTTCTCGTGCTTCAGAAACAACAACTTCAGGCTTTCTGCTTTTTTCCCTACCTCTCACATACGGAACAATACAGTAAGAACAGAAATTATCACAGCCGTACATTATTGGTAAAAAGCCTTTAAATAAGCCGTCACGCTTAATCGGAATACCCTCGTAAACGTTTTCGTCAGTATTACCTCTTAAGAATGTACGTTTTCCATAAAGCAGGTTGTTATACAAAAGTCGAGGAAACTCGTGCAGGCAATTTGTACCAAAAACAAGACCAACAAACGGAAAACTGTCGTGGATTCGTTTAGCAACGTGCTCCTGTTCCATCATACAACCGCATAAAGCGATGAGTACTGACGGATGTTTACGCTTAATATTCTTCAGAGCACCGACATTACCGAAAACCCTGTCTTCTGCATGCTCACGCACAGCACAAGTATTAAAAAGTATGAAGTCAGCGTCATCAGGAGAGTCAGTAAAAGAAAAACCTGCTTCAAAAAGCATACCTTTTATGCGTTCGCTATCAGCAACATTCTGCTGACAACCATATGTCCTGATAAACGCTAGCGGTACTTCACCACGCTTACGAATCGTCATAAGTTCAGCAATAAGGCTTAGATATTCACTTTGTGTTATGCCCTCTTTTTCTATCCTTTTGCTTTGAGACAAGACATTATCCCCCTAATTATGTATTATCCTACATATACTACCATATTATATATAAAAATTCAATAGATTTTCTCATTATATTGCGGTTTTTACACTAAATTCACAAATTATTCTCTATATCTTGATATAAGTCCGTAAGTCGACGGAATTTCGCCGATAATAACGCTCTGTGAAATCTCGAAAGAAGTTTTATATTTTATTGACTCTATACGAAACGGATTTCCAACATAAACGTCCGAGTAAACGGTAAGTATTGTATAGTGCAGAGTCTGATTCATACCGGCACTTTCGAATTTGTTTTTGATTTTACAATTCACAGTTGCAGTTGCGTCGACATCCAGATACACATTAGGTCCCATGTCTGAAATTATCGTAAGTCCTGAGAAATTTCCAAGTTTCACATAAACACCGTGTTTTTTCAGTATTTCATTTATGTACTTCTGCGACTTATCCGATATATCAACTTTAAATCTATTAACAGTATAAACGTTTTCAGTTATAGACTTCAGATTTCCATTTTCATCATTACTAATTGTTATCATACTGTTTTCTATCCCACTGTTTTGTGACAAATAATCATCTACAGCTTTGTTAATAGAATCAGAACAAATAGTCTTTATCTGAGCAATTATCGATAATTCAAGTCTGTCTCTAACTGTAAGCTCAAAAAACACCACAAGAACCATAAACACCGATAGTACCCCTAATAACACTCTCCTTTGTATCTTTCTTTTTCTTGATACTTTTCGTTTTGTACGCAAAAAAACACCCCTCGATATAATACTCGAGAGGTGTTAAAAACGTTATAAAATTATGACATAAGGTCGTCATCACCGCAACAACAACCGCAATCACAGTCGTCATCGCAAAGGCCGGAAAAATCGAACTCAAGAAGCTCGCCGCAGTTAGGGCAAGTAATTTCGCCTTCTAAAAGCACATCTTCACTAACGCAAATCTGCTCTTCACATTTACCACATGTAACCTCGTAGTAAGCCTCGTCGTCATCATAACAATCGCAACAGTCACAATCATCACAATCATCGTCGCAACAATCACAGCAGTCACAATCATCGTAGAAGTCATCTTCAAGAGATGTGAGGTCTTCGTCAATAGCGTCAACCTGCTCAGCAAGCTCGTCGTAAAGCTCTTCTGTGCTTTCAACAGCGAGAGCCATATCATCTAAAAGCTCGATCTCAAG
>JAZSFG010000093.1:0-2517 GCA_045532065.1 Ruminococcus sp.
ATAAATGAAATTAACATTTATTTTTTTACAAATAGTAATATTTTACAAGTCAACAGCTTTTTTGAAAAATAAACAAAAAAAGAAGACTTTTTTTACAAAGCCTTCTTTTATGTCAGAAATATTCAAAATTTTAAACAAACAAATGAGCCATCCAACGCTCGAACAAAATAGTACATGTTGTGCCGCTGATTATTCCCAGAATCATACCACACACAACGTCGCTTAAGTAATGCACTCTCAGGTACATTCTCGAAAAGCCGATAGTGAGTGCGACAGCGAGTACAGGGAAGAAAATGTACGGCGGACAGCATATAAGCGTTACGGTAAAAGCAGTAAACGACGAAGCGGTGTGTCCCGACGGGAAGGAGTAGTCCTTAGGACGCTTGATGATAAGCTCCTCATCTTCGAGCTTCGAGCTAGGACGCATACGACCGATAATGTGCTTGATGATAATCTCGCCGACTACAAAGGTGACACCTAGCGCAAGCGTGAGATAAACACCAATATCGCGGTGCTTTTTCATAAGCAGAAACGGAAAACACAGCGTAATCCACCAGATAAACGCACCATTACCGAGCCTTGTAAAAATAATCATTATTCTATTTAGAAAAGGTGAGTGCAGCTTAGCGATTTTCTTGACGACAAGGTCATCTAGTTGCTGAATTTTGCTAAACATATTCGGCTCCTTAAGGTAATATATATGTATCATACCATAAAATTAATAGTTTGTGTAGTGGTAAATTATTATTTTCTGAATAAAAAAGTAAAAAATCTGAAATTAAATATTGACAAAGGCGATTTAAAGTGCTAAACTTTACGAAAAAGTATAAAGGCTGTGACGAAGACGGCGTTAAATGTTTGTTTTAAGAGAGTCGGTGTTTGGTGTGAACCGATAACAGGTGTTTATAGTGCCCATCACTTCTGAGCCGAAGGCCCGAACACGAAAGTCAGTAGACGCCTTCCGTGATTGCTGCGTAAATGCATAGGAATTGTTGGATTCCGAGAGTGGCAGGTTTTTTATCTGCAATTTGAGTGGTACCGCGAGTGTATTTTACACCCGTCTCAAAGTTTCTTTGAGACGGGTTTTTATATTTTATTAGTTTATTTTATTCTAAGAGGAGGAATCGTTATGGCTCAGGTTCAAACAGAAAAGCTTTTGGAGGTTGCCGTACGAATTAAAGAAATGCGCGAAATCTTCGGTTTTACACCGGAGGATATGGCGAAGAAAACAGAAGTAAGCGTTGAGGAGTATCGTGACTTTGAGTCAGGTAAACTTGACTTCCCGTTTACATTTATTCACAAATGTTCGCTTGCTTTCGGAATCGGTATTTCTGACCTTTTAGAAGGTAAGAGTGCGCTGCTGTCATCTTACACAGTAACTCGTAAAGGACAGGGTCAGCAGACAGCGAAAGAAGACGGCATTATGGTACAGAACCTTGCGCCGTGGTTTAGAAAGAAGATTTCCGAACCGTACTTTGTTACATATCAGTATTCACAGGAGCTTCAGGATAAGCCTATCCACCTTGTTAAGCACTCAGGACAGGAGTTTAACTTCATTTTAAAGGGCAGACTGAAGATTCAGGTCGGCGACAATATCGAATATCTTAGTGAAGGTGACTCCATTTATTACAACTCATCATCTCCACACGGTATGATTGCTGTTGACGGCGAGGATTGTCAGTTCTTAGCGGTTGTACTTCCGGGTGAAAACGAGAGTGAGGATATTATCCGCGATACTCTTATGTCACACAACGAAGTAAAAGAAGCAAAGCTTTTATGTGAAGAATTCATCAAAACTACTGTTGACAGTAACGGCTGTCTGCAGGCTATCGACTTCGAAAATGAAGACAGATACAACTTTGCTTTTGATACTGTTGACGCTATCGCAAAGAAAAATCCAGACAAACTCGCGATGATTCACGTTGACGTGAATAAAAACGAGAGAAGATTTACATTTAACGATATGAAGCGTAAATCCGCACAGGCAGCTAACTACTTCAAGTCTTTAGGTATCAAAAAAGGCGACAGAGTTATGCTTGTTTTAAAGCGTCACTACCAGTTCTGGTTTGCGATTTTAGGTCTGCACAAGCTCGGCGCTATCGCAATTCCTGCGACAAACCAGCTTCAGGCGCATGACTTTGATTACCGCTTTAATGCTGCGGGCGTCAGCGCAATTGTTTGTACCGCTGACGGCGATGTCTCTCATCAGGTTGATATTGCACAGGAGAAGTCACCTACACTTAAGACTAAGATTTTAGTCGGAGGTGAGAGAGAAGGCTGGAAAAACTTTGATGAAGAGTTTGATCTCTTCTCAGCTCATTACTACAGAAATGAAGACTCACCTTGTGGTGATGACCCTATGCTTATGTTCTTCACATCGGGTACTACAGGTTATCCGAAAATTGCGCTTCATTCATACAAATACGCACTTGGTCATTTCATTACTGCGAAGTATTGGCACGGTGTTTTAGCTGACGGATTACACTTTACTATTTCCGACACCGGTTGGGGTAAAGC
>JAZSFG010000165.1:0-5342 GCA_045532065.1 Ruminococcus sp.
ACGAGGTAGTAACCGTTGTCGCCTGTCTCTGGGTAAGCAAGAAGGATGTCGTTTAATGTAGCAGCTGAGATAGAAGCCTCTGAGTTTCTATCTTTTACATCGCCAGCAAGGTTTGTGTTAACTGGCATGATAACGCCTGCATCGTTGAGTCTGTTGAGCTGGTCGCATGCAAAGCTGAATACGTCAGCAGCAGCCTCAGGGTCGTTTAAGAGGTTAGTAGCAGCGTCGCCTTCGCCCTGTGCTACAACTTCAATTTTGATACCAGCGTCTGGGTACTGAGCGATGAACGCATCACACTGAGCCTTGAATACTTCAAGAGCTGCGTCTGGAGCCCAAACTTTAAGAGTAGCGCCTGCTTCTGGCTCGAGTGCTGTAGCACCGCCCTGTGCGCCGCCTTCTTTGTCGCAGCCTACGAATAATGTAGCCATCATAAGAACTGCGAGAACTAAAGCAATAATTCTTTTCATTGTCGGATTTCCTTTCTTGTAAATTATTCTCCGAGTGTAACTCGGCTAGTGTTAGCAACCGCCGCAAATCCGTTACGACGGCACTATATCACTGTACCTAAATTTTATCATATCAAAAGTGGTTTTTTCAACTCCCTTTGTACTTTTTATCTAAAACAATAAAATCTGTCTTTGTTTTTGGTGATTTTCACAACGGATTTTTCGCTATTTAGAAGTATTGCATAATTTGTCTGTCTTATTTTTATACACTATAACGAAAACGCATTTGTGCAATATGTCAATTGGGTTTTTGATTTTTTGCCGAGCAAGGAGATATAATGCCATTTTTATTTCTAATAAAGAATTATACAAGAAAAATATCCTGTTTTCAAAAATTTTTAGTATATTTTTACCAAAAATACGCAAACGGCATATCTCAACCTCAATATATAGCGTTTGACATCGGATAAAAATTGAGCTACTATTACATATATTATATATGTATAGTGCTAAAGCCATAATGCAAAGCACATACACGGAGGTATTTTATGAAACTCAAACAATTACTTTCATCTTGTGAATATACTGTCCTTCAGGGTAACTTGGACGTTGACATTGTTGATGTCATCTACGATTCAAGAAAGGTTACTCCGGGGAGCGCATTCGTGTGCCTTAAGGGCTTCAACGTCGACGGCCACAAATTCATACCTGACGCACTCGAAAAAGGTGCTGCTGCCCTTATTGTCGAGGACGAAACAGACGCTCCACAGGGCGTTACTGTCATTAAAACCGACAACACCCGTATCGCTCTTGCTAATATGAGCGTTGAGTACTTCAACCACCCTGCTGATGAGCTTACCACAATCGCTATCACAGGCACAAAGGGTAAGACAACAACTGTTGCAATGATTCGCTCTATCCTTGAAAAAGGTGGAATCAAAACAGCTACAATCGGCACACTCGGTATTGTTATTGACAACCAGATTTATAAAACAAACAACACAACACCTGAGTCATACGAGATTCAGCAGGCGATGCGTAAAATGGTAAACGAGGGCTGTAAAGCTATGGTTATCGAAGCGTCTTCCCTTGGTCTTAAGTGGCACCGTACACACGGCATCACATTTGACTACGGTATTTTCACTAACTTCTCTAACGACCACATCGGCAAATCCGAACACGCTGATATGGAAGAATACTTAAACTGCAAGGCCTTACTTTTCAAGCAGTGTAAAACAGGCCTTATTAACCGCGATGATGAAAAGTGGGAAGAAGTAACTGAGGGTCACACATGTGAAATCGAAACATACGGCTTTAATGAGTCGGCTGACATCGTAGCACACGACGATTCCCTCATCGCTCGCCCTGGCTATATCGGCGTACACTTTAACACCACAGGTAAAAAGGAGCTTTCTGTCGACGTTGCTATCCCAGGTCGTTTCTCTGTTTACAATGCTCTTGCGGCTATTTCGGTATGTCGCCACTTTGACCTTACTGACAAGGATATTTTAGACGGCTTAAACGAAGTTAAAGTTAAAGGCAGAGTTGAGGCTGTTCCTGTTGTCGGCGAGTACACTATCCTCATCGACTACGCTCACAACGCACTTTCGATGGAAAACATCCTTACAACACTTCGAGAGTATAAGCCAAATCGTCTTGTCACTATGTTTGGTGCAGGCGGTAACCGTCCGAAAGACCGTCGTTACGAGATGGGCGAGGTTTCGGGCAGACTTTCTGACTTGTCAGTTATTACTGAAGATAACTCCCGTTTCGAAAACGTAATGGATATTATCGAGGACATCAAAGTCGGTATCAACAAGACTTCGGGCGAATATGTAGTTATTCCTAACCGAGTTGACGCTATCCGCTACTGTATTGAAAATGCACAAAAAGGCGACATCATCGTGCTCGCCGGTAAAGGTCACGAGGATTATCAGGAAATCAAAGGCGTTAAATACCACATGGACGAACGCGAAATCATCGCTGAGATTTTTGACAGCCTCAAATAAAGGAGAAGCCTATGTCAATTCAGGAATCAGGCGAGATGTATCTCGAAAGCATCCTCGTCTTATCAAAAAAGAGTCCTTGTGTGCGAGCTATTGACATAAGCGAGTATATGGGATTTTCTAAGCCTAGCGTCAGCAGAGCTTTAGGACTTTTAAAAAACGACGGCTTCGTTATCTCGGATGAGCACGGACACCTTAAGCTCACTGAAGACGGCAGAGAAATTGCTGAAAAAATCTACGAGCGTCACACAGAGCTGACTAACTTTCTCACCCTCATCGGTGTAGACAAGGACACAGCGTCAAAAGATGCGTGCAAAATCGAGCACGTTATCTCTGACGAGTCTTTCTTCGCTATCAAAAAGCAGGCTGAAATTTTAATGAATAAATAAATTAAGCTCCCGACTGCTAATCGGGAGCTTTTTTTGTGTCTTTTACTCTTTCTCGCTGTCAGATTTTATAACATTAACGTCAAGACGCTGGTACGGAATTTCTACTCCGTCCTCTTTGAAACATTCACGGATTTTCTCAATCATATCGTAGTATACATCCCAGTAGTTCTCGGTTTTACACCAGAGTTTTACTATCAGATCAACACTGCTATCGGAATACCCCGTAACCCTGACAAAAGGCTTTGCAGGAGTATCGAGGATTCTATTGTCTGTGGAAGCAGCTCTGAGGACAGATTTTTTAGCAAGCTCAACGTCGTTGTCGTAGCTTATCGAAACCGTAATATCAACGCGTCTGTACGGCTCTTTTGTGTAGTTAACGACTTCATCGGAAGACAGAAGCCCGTTAGGAATGATTACATTCTTATTATCGGTTGTAATAAGCGTTGTCTGAATAATATCAATCTCTTTTACAGTACCCGAGTACGAGCCTATCTCGATATAGTCGCCTGTCACAAACGGATGAGTCACCAAAAGCACGATACCGCCTGCGATATTACCTAAGCTGTCTTTAAGTGCAAGAGCAACAGCCGCACCCGCAGCAGAAAAGCCCGCGATAAGACCGGTTGTTGACACACCTGCAGTAGAAAGAACGCAGATTAAAATAACGACGATTCCGATTATGTTGATTGTTTTTATGAAAAACTTCTGCATCGAAATATCGAGCTTAGTTTTAGATAATGTCTTTTTAATAATCTTCGAAACAATAAAAAGACCTAGCACACAAACTATAAGCAGAATCAGTGCTTCTACTACAGAAGGTGCTTTCTTTATGTATTCCAATATCTCATTGATTTTTAGAAACTTAATAATATTTTCCATAGAAAAACTCCTTTCGTTTCAAACATATGCTATCATACTACAATATTGTAGCACAAAATAATCGATATTGAAACTATAAATTCAGTGTGATATACTTAACCTATGTATAATGAGGAAATTTTTGGACTTGATACAATCGAAGATATAAGAGCCTACCTTTTCGAAAATGCCGACGAGAGTTATCGTGATTTCACTTCTAACCTCATCCCCACTATCGATATAAACAACATCATCGGGGTACGAGTGCCCATTATCCGAGCACTCGCAAAGAAGCTCAAAAACACCGAGGTTTCAGAGAAGTTTATGGGGAGTGCACCGCACAGGTATCTCGAAGAAAACCACCTGCACGGATTTTTAATCGAAAACGTGAAGGACTTCGAAGAGGCACTTGCTCTGACAAATGCTTTTCTGCCGTATATCGACAACTGGGCAACGTGTGACTGTCTTCGACCGAAAGTTTTCAAAAAAGACCTTCCTGCTCTGTATGACAAAATTATACAATGGGTAAAAAGCGACCATGTCTACACCGTACGCTACGCAATAGGACTTTTAAACAGCTTTTATCTCGACGACGCATTTGAAAACGAGCATTTGTCGCTTGTGTCAGGTATTAAAAGAGATGAGTACTACATAAACATGATGATAGCGTGGTATTTTGCGACCGCTTTGAGCAAACAATACGACGTTGTTGTTAAAATTTTTGAAGAAAAGGTGCTCCAAAAATTCACCCACAACAAAGCTATACAAAAAGCGTGCGAGAGTTTTCGTGTGGACAAAAACACAAAAGAATACCTTCGCACATTAAAGATAAAATAGTACAGGAGAAACGCTATGATTTATTTCATTGAGGATGACCCTAATATCAGAGAGCTTGTAGTTTACACTCTCAACAACACTCAGCAAAAAGCTGTCGGATTTGAGCGTCCAAGCGAGTTCTGGGAAGCACTCGACAACGAGTTACCTGAACTCATATTGCTCGATGTTATGCTTCCTGAAGAAGACGGACTTAAAATTTTACAGAAAATACGCAGTAGCAAGCTCACACAGAACATTCCTGTTATTATGATTACCGCAAAAGGTAGCGAAATCGACAAACTCAAGGGATTTGACCTTGGTGCCGACGATTATGTATCAAAACCTTTCGGTATTATGGAACTTCTCGCTAGAATCAAGGCAGTACTTCGTCGTACAAAGCCACAGGAGAAAAAGGACGAGTACGAAATCGGACCGCTTTACGTCTGTCCACAGAAGCACCGCGTAAAGGTTAACGGCGAGAAAATTAAGCTCACTTTAAAAGAGTTCGAGCTTTTATGCCTTATGCTGGAAAACCGCGACATTGTGCTCTCGCGTGACCAGATTCTCGACAAAATCTGGGGATACTCTTTCGACGGCGAAAACCGAACTGTTGACGTACATATCCGTACTCTCAGACAGAAGCTCGGTGACGCAGGCGCGATTATCGAAACAGTACGCGGTATCGGCTACAAGATAGGTGATGTATAATGAAAAAACGAATTTTGCTCAATATCTTCATAGCAACATTCTTTGTTTCTCTTATATGCGTAAGCACAATTGCCGTCGCTGAATATCTCACTACAGCGGACATCACTCATATGTGGCTT
>JAZSFG010000050.1:0-17091 GCA_045532065.1 Ruminococcus sp.
GTAGCCGAAAACAAAGTCATAAATGAGAGCCCGAAGACGGTAATACCTGGGGTTAAGTGCTGTATTTCAAACAGCTTCACTGGGATGTTTGCTTGTATAGCACTTAATAGTAAAATCAAAACAAGGGGAAAGCCGAGTCCAAATAAAAGAGTCAGCGGGTCTCGCAATATTTCTTTTGTATTTCTGCTTGCAAACGTGAGCATTCTCATTTTCCTACCCCCTTAACAATACGTACAAAAGCTTGCTCGAAATTATCTGTATCTGCAGACTCTTTTATCTTGTCAGCAGTATCACAAATGAGTAGTTTGCCGTCTTTCATAATAGCGATACGGTCAGACAGAATTTGTGCTTCTTCCATATAATGTGTTGTAAGGATAATAGTTACTTTTCCTTTAAGAGAACGAATCAAATCCCACAGATCGCTTCGTGCAAGCACGTCAAGACCAAGCGTAGGCTCGTCAAGAAACAGTATCTTTGGTTCGCTGATAAGCGCCATTGCAATGCTCAGTCTGCGTTGCCAACCGCCCGACAATTTGCCTGCTTTTTTCTTGCTGATAGATTCAAATCCGAACAGTTTGGTAAGCTCTGCGATTTTTTCTTTTTTCTTATCCTTTGTAAATCCGTGAACACCGCACATTAGCTCGAGGTTCTCCAAAACCGAAAGACCTGGTGCGACCGCAGTTTCCTGCGGAGACACGGCTATAAGAGATTTCACGGTGACAGAATCGTCGCAAATACTTTTTCCGTTAAGAAAAGCATCACCGCTTGTTGGTCGAGTCAGGCAGGACAACATTTTAATAGTGGTAGTCTTCCCCGCACCATTTACACCAAGCAGAGAGAAAAGTTCACCCTTTTTAACCGAAAGGCTAAGGTTATCTACCGCAACAACATCTTTATATTTTTTAGTTAAATTTTCAATTCTGATAGCGTCCATAATTTATCTCTCCATCCCGTAGTGTTTTTTTAGTCCCTGATAAGAATCCGTGAGCATACGGCTTACAAGCTCCCAATCAAGGTCTAAAAAACCTGTCGCAAACATAGTGGCAATTCCGTGAACATACGCCCACATTTCGAGGTGGAATAACTTTACATCCACACCACTAAGTCCTGTATTATTATGGACAATAGACTCCATTTCGTCAGTGATTTTTGAGCTATTCGGAATCAATTCGCTTGAGCGGTCACGCATATATAAGAGTTTGAACAACTCTTTTTCTTCTTTAGCAAATCGAATATACGCCATACCGTTTGCCTTGTAAGTTGGAAACTCACCGCTTTCAACTTCTCTGCGCATATACTCTTGACATAAAACATCCGCCCTTTCTACAACGGCAAGACGCAGTTCATCCATCGTCGAAAAGTTGGAAAATACCGGTTGAGTAGAACAATCAAGCATAGAAGCAACCGTTCTTGCGTTGATAGCCTGTGCTCCGTTATTGCGCACAATATCGACAGCGACATTTATAATATCTTCTTTTGTTACTTTAATTTTAGGTGGCATAATGCACCTCCTTAATATAGCTCTCGTTATATATCACTTGTTATTTTATCATTCATAAGCGTTAATGTCAACTATTCTAGAAAAAAAGCAAGGCTCTATCATAATATCCAATTAAATATATACCATATACAAAAATAAAAGGGACCGCTGATGCAGTCCCTTGTTTTTTTAGCTTTAAAATTATTTTTCAATAGGTTTCATTGTTGGGAAGAGAATGACGTCGCGGATGGACGCTGAATCAGTAAGGAGCATTACAAGTCTGTCGATACCGATACCTACACCGCCTGTTGGTGGCATGCCGTACTCTAAAGATGTAACGAAATCATCGTCCATCATATTAGCTTCGTCATCGCCTGCTTCTCTAAGCATCAGCTGGTGCTCGAAACGCTTTTTCTGGTCAATCGGGTCGTTGAGCTCGGTGTATGCGTTAGCGAGTTCGCCGATTTTACAGAAGAGCTCGAAACGCTCTACAAGTTCAGGCTTGTCCTGCTTACGCTTTGTAAGAGGAGAAACCTCAACAGGGTAATCACATACGAATGTAGGCTGAACGAGTTTATCTTCAACGTACTCTTCAAAAGCTGAATTTAAGATGTTGCCCCATGTATCTGTTGACTTCACTTCAAGGTGAAGCTCTTTTGCTACTTCTTTAGCCTTCTGAGTATCACAGTAGAACTCGTTAAAGTCAATACCTGTGTACTCTTTAACAGCGTCAATCATAGTAACACGCTTAAACGGAAGAGCTAAACTAATACTCTCGCCCTGATACTCAATCTGGTCAGTACCATTAACAGCAACGCAAGCCTTGTTGATGAGCTGTTCTGTTCTGTCCATCATACCATAAAGGTCAGTATACGCTTCGTAGAACTCGATACAAGTAAACTCAGGGTTGTGCTTAACGTCCATACCCTCGTTTCTGAAGTTTCGACCGATTTCGTAAACTCTCTCCATACCGCCGACGATAAGTCTCTTTAAGTAGAGCTCTGTCGCAATACGCATATACATATCGAGGTTAAGAGAATTGTGGTGTGTTGTAAACGGACGCGCAGCAGCACCACCAGGGATAGTATTAAGAATAGGAGTCTCAACTTCGATATAACCATTAGAGTCGAGATACTCTCTGATTGACTTAATAATAGCGCTACGCTTAACGAAAGTAGTCTTTACGTCAGGGTTCATAATAAGGTCAACATAACGCTGACGGTAACGAAGGTCAGTGTTAGTAAGACCGTGGTATTTCTCAGGGAGTGGAAGAAGTGATTTAGCAAGGAGTTTTACTGCCTTAGCGTGGATACTGATTTCGCCCATCTGAGTCTTGAACACAAAGCCCTTGACCTCCATAATGTCGCCGATATCCCACTTTTTAAGACCTTTGTAAACCTCTTCGCCTAAATCGTCAAATTTAGCAAAAATCTGAATTTTACCGCCGCGGTCGTGGATATCCATAAACATAACCTTACCCTTGCCGCGCTTAGACATAATACGACCTGCAACGCATACGTCCTTGCCCTCGAGTTCCTCAAAACGAGCGATAACCTCGTCGGACATAATATCTCTGTCAGAAGTTGTAACGAGGAATGGGTCCTGTCCTGCTTCCTGAAGAGCGCTTAATTTGTCGCGTCTGATCTGTAAAATTTCTGATAAATTTTCCTGATTCTGATTCTTGTTCTGATTTTCTGCCATAAAAATCCCTCTTTCAATAAACCTAAAAATGGGCGACTGTGTGGAGCCGCCCAAAAAATCTTATTTTGAAATCTCAAGCACCTTGAGTGCGATAACTCCGGCAGGAGCCTCAATCTCAACAACATCGCCGATCTTCTTGCCTAGTAAACCTAAGCCGATAGGAGATTCGTCGGAGATTTTGCCTTCTCTAGGGTTTGATTCGCTTGAACCAACGATTTTGTATTCAAACTCTTTGCCCATCTTGATGTTCTCAACCTTGATTTTTGAGCCAATGTGAATATGCTCATTGTTCATATCGTTTTCGTCGATGATAACAGCGTTTTTGAGAGTAGCTTCGATAGTAACGATTCTAGCCTCTAAGATAGCCTGCTCGTTTTTAGCGTCGTCGTACTCGCTGTTCTCAGAAAGATCGCCGTATGAACGAGCAACCTTAATTTTCTCGGCGATTTCTTTACGTTTTTCGCCTTTTAAGTAATCAAGTTCTTCTTCCAGCTGTTTTAAGCCATCAGCTGTAAGCATAACCGGTTTAGCCATAATATATATGTCCTTTCAGATAAACTTTAAGATATTAGTCTGCGCATAGTTAGTATTATAGCATTTCTAGGCATTATGTCAAGTTTTTATCGTTCATATTATTAATCATATTTTTAAGAGAAGCCACCGTATGGACACAATTTTCACTCACACACAGCACAGGTATCAGCGAACCCAGCCGATACAGATGATTTACGCTGTACAAAGCAGATGCAAGATAAGTCTCGCTAAGCCACGAAGGGCACAACACTTTAAGCGACTGAGGCAGGGCTACTTGGTAGTCAAAAACAAGCGTTTTGTGGGTATTATCCTGCGCTTTTCTGTCTGTTAAAATAACCGCCTCTCGCTTTAAACCTTTTGTGTCCTCTATTCCCTGTGGTGCTACAATAAGGTCGCATTGAGAAATTAAACTCAGGCTTTTTGTCAGCTTTATCGGCGCTCCCGTTTCTTCGAGCAAAAGCTGTGCTACATCCACATACACATCACTTTGTTGTGTGACGACAGTAAGGTCGTCTGTGAATTTCAGCAGGTATTTTACAAAGTCGGTGTAATCGGCACGAGGATCTACGAGTCCGACTTTTTTACTCTCTTTTGCACCACTAAGCAGTACAAGCGCTGTGTTTGTACACAACTGACGTTTAAGCGCACTCGATTTAAAAGCTTTGTAGCCGTAAACAGACAGCTCCTCTAAAACTTCATCCTCGCTACACAAAATTCTGTTTCGTTGAGCTTTTATAACCTTGTCGAGCTTTCTGACGTTCAGTTTTTTGTGCCGTTTTATGTATGTAACGCATTTAAGCTTAATTGAATCGACCTCACGCACTTGTTCTATGATTTTGTCGCTGAGTAATATCGAGAAGAGCTTTGAAATCGCGTTTTTGTGCTCTTTTTTTTCAACGTGCAAAGCTGTGAGCATAAAATAACCCCCTGCATAAACTATACACAAGTATATGCAAGGGGTATGTAGTTTAGTATTAAATTAATACTCGCTTAACGGGTCATACTTAACGCCGTTGAAACGTGTTTCGTAGTGTAAGTGTGCGCCTGTTGAGTGACCTGTAGAGCCAACTGTACCTAAGTACTGACCTGCAGAAACGCGCTGACCAGTAGAAACCGCAACGGATGTAAGATGAGCGTAAACAGTCTCTTTGCCATTACCGTGGTTAATCCATACGTAGTTACCGTAACCACCGCCACAGCCACAGGAGTAATACTTACCCCAGTTGTGAGGACATGATGAGTTAGTAGCAACTACTGTACCTGAAGCAGCCGCAACAACTGTAGCACCCATAATACTGCCGTCTGCAATATCAAGTGCACCGTGGTTGTAGTATCCACGCCACTCCTCAAACATAGATGTGAGGTTGTGGTGACCAGGACATGGCCATACATAACCACCTGTAGATGGAACGACTGGTGTTGGTGGTGGAGTTGGACTAGGCTTCTGCTGCTGTTGTTGCTGCTGAGCAGCTAAATCTCTGTAGTACTGTGCAAGCTCATCATCGAGCTGTGCCATCTGCTCTTCTGTCATAGCGAGCTGATGTAAAACGTCATCGCTTTCTTCCTGAAGTGTTGCGAGAGTCTCTTTGTTCTCAGCAAGGAGTTTGTTGAGCTCTGCCTGTTTCTCTTCGAGGTTCTTCTTCTCGTCTTCGAGTTCAACCTTATCAAGCTGAAGTGCTTCTTTTTCAGCGCTGATCTGGTCTAGCTGACCCTGAATCTCGTTGATAAGTTTCTCATCGTGAGCAGAAACGCTCTTTACAAGCTGTACTTTATCAAGAAAATCGGAGAAATCCTTAGCGCCCATGATAATCTCAAGAGATGATACATCACCTGCGAGATAGATTGTCTTGATACGCTGACGAAGAACGTCCATATTTTCTTCGATTTCGTCATTCTTCTGTTTGATAAGCTTTGACTTTTCAAGAATCTGGTCGTCTAAAGCAGCGATTTTCTCGTGGCTGAGCTGGATTTCTTTAGTTACTGTCTCAACCTTGCCAACGATAGCGTCGACATATTCCTGCTGCTTTTCAACTTCAGCATTCTTTTCTTCGAGGATAGCTTCATATTCAGCACTCTGCTGTTCTAAAGCTTCCTGCTTCTGCTTGATTTCATCAATGTCTGTGGCTGTTACTGACAGCACACAACCTAAGACCATGCAAAGGCACACGATACATGATAGTATTCTTTTAATCATACTGTCTCCTTTTAAGCTACCCGTAAGATTTCCGCGTCGGGAAGCTTTGTAATTGTGTCGGAAATTGTAAGAAAATAATTACCAACCGAGTATTTCGTTACCCTCTTTTTTGAGATATTTACGGATAGAAAGCAAGCTTCCCAGTGCACCGACGATAACGCCTGCACCGACAAACGCAGCAACGATGTACCATACAACATCCGCAAATGGCACATAACCGTTGAGTGGGAGAATGCTCTCGACTGCTACGAGCACTCTGTCATAGAGCACTGTAAGCAAGCCTACAGACACAACCGCAGAAATAAGTCCGATAATAACGCCCTCGATAACGAAAGGTATACGGACAAACGAGTTTGTCGCACCGACAGATTTCATAATACTGATTTCGAATCGGTGAGAGAACATAGTCATACGGATTGTGTTAGATATAATGAACAGCGAGATTATCGCAAGTGCAAGGATAATCCAGAAGCTCATAGTTGTGATAAGAGTGTTGAGGCTTGTGAGTTTATCAGCGACGTCTTTTCTTGAGTCAACCGAATCAACGCCATCAACTTTTTTAATTTCATTTACGGTCTGGTCGTAAAGCGAAAGGTCAGACATAACGATGTGGTATGCGTGTGGAAGCGGGTTGTCATCACCCGACATATTAGCAAATACCTCTTCGCCTAATACATCCTTGTACGCTATAATAGCTTCGTCCTTCGGATAGAAATTAGCTTCTGTAACATTATCTATTTTTGTGAGGGACTTTCCTATGTAAACCGCTTCAAGCTCACTAATGTCATCCTCAAGATAAACTGTTGTGACGTTTGAGTCACCGACAGACTCTACGATAGTTGAAACATTGATTGTGAGCATAAGAGCTGAACCAGTGAGTACAAGACAGGATATAAGCACGCACGCTGACGCAAGGCTCATCATTCTGTTAGACCAGACATTTTTAAAACCCTCTCTGATGAGGTACCAAAAAGTACTGAAATTCATAGTGATGTTCCTTTCCGATTATATAGCAACCATTGTGTCGTCTTTTGTATCACTGACGACTCTGCCACCTTCGATTCTGACAACTCGCTTGTTGAAGCTCTCGACAAGCTCGTGCTCGTGAGTAACAACAAGCACAGTAGTGCCTCTCTTGTTGATTTCGGAAAGAAGCTCGATAATCTCGTATGATAACTCAGGGTCGATGTTACCTGTAGGTTCGTCGGCAATAATCATCTGCGGGTTGTTAACAAGCGCACGTGCAAGGCTCACACGCTGCTGTTCACCACCGGAAAGCTCACTAGGTTTGTTGTGAGCTTTGTCCTTTAAGCCGACGAGTTCTAAGATATACGGAACTCTCTTCTTAATTGTCTTACCTTTTTTGCCGATACAGCGCATCGCAAACGCAACGTTATCGTATACGCTCATCTTGCCGATAAGACGGAAGTCCTGGAACACGATACCCATCGTACGTCTAAGATAAGGTACCTGTCTTCTCTTCATTTTTTCAAGATGCATACCATTCACGATGATAGCGCCCTTTGTCGGGGTTGCCTCGTGCATGATAAGCTTCAAAAATGTACTTTTTCCGGCACCTGACGCACCAACGATAAAGACAAATTCGCCTTTTTCAACTGTTAAGTTAATACCGTTTAACGCGTGAGTACCGTTTGAATATGTTTTAAAAACATTACGAAATTCAATCATATTAACCGTCCTTAAATAACCGCTTGTGTTTTTCTTGTGCAATTACCGCATCACTGCACGGGCGTGTATATTATGTATTAGAACTTTGTAGGGGTAGATGAAAGATACTTTTTAACCATTAAAGCTACTTTGAAAACGATAGCGTCTTCGAATTCTCTAAGGTCAAGGCCTGTGATTTTCTTGATTTTCTCAAGTCTGTACACGAGAGTGTTTCTGTGTACAAAGAGTTTTCTTGAAGTTTCAGATACGTTTAAGTTATTTTCGAAGAACTTCTGAATAGTAAAGAGTGTTTCCTGATCCAGACTCTCGATAGAACCGCGCTTGAAAACTTCCTTTAAGAACATATCGCATAATGTTGTAGGAAGCTGGTAAACAAGACGTGCGATACCGAGATTGTCGTAGCTGATGATAGTACGCTCTGTATCAAACACCTTGCCCACTTCAAGAGCAACCTGAGCTTCTTTGAATGACTTTGCGAGGTCTTTGATACCAACAACAGTAGTACCGATACCAACAACACAGTGTGTGTAGAACTCTGTAGAAAGAGTGTCAACGATAGAGCCTGCAAGTTTTTCAAGGTCTTTACTGTCTATACCCGGCTTAATCTCCTTGACGAGAGTGATATCTGTTTCGTTGATGTTGATAACAAAGTCCTTAGACTTATCTGGGAAGAGATTCTGCACGATATCAAAAGCAGAAATATCTGTGGATGAAGTAATCTTGATGATCATACAAACACGGGATACTTCGCTGTTGAATCTGAGTTCTCTTGCTTTTAAGTAAATATCGCCCGGAAGAATGTTGTCTAAAATAACATTCTTAATAAAGTTGCTTCTGTCGTACTTTTCATCGTAGTACTGCTTAATAGATGAAAGTGAAACAGCGAGTAACTGCGCATATTTTTGTGCTACCTCATCTGTTCCCTGCACAAAAACAGCATACTCAGCTCTTGAGCTGGAGCCGAAAGATTTGAAAGTGTGGCCGTTGATAGCAAAAGTCACAGTAGCTGATAAAGTCTCTGAGTTGATGTTCTCATTAACCTCACCGATTCTGCCGAGCTCCGAGCACGCGATAACTACTGATGTCTCGTCAACAACGCCGATAGTTCTGTCGATTGCATCCTTCATCTGATGGATTACGCCTTGAAATAATCTGTTAGACATGATATGCCTCCGCAAAAAATAATAGTCAATTTACCGAACGATTCGGGATTTTTAATAAAAAGCCCACGTTTTCATATACATTTTACACAAAAAGAACGCAAAAATCAACCTTTTTTTAAAATTTACGCGGTTTATGTGATATTTATGTACAAAAAATCAACAAATTATTCATAAATATTTCACAATGGTAATTTGCACAAAGCGATATACAAAATGCACAAAAAGACGAAAAAAGCCCACCGCAATCGGGTTTTTCCGTCCGCGGTGGGCAAAATAAACAAAAGATTTAAAAACATTTACAAAAGCACAAAATCAATCACAGTAAGAAAAAATAAATTTAATTACAAAATTGAAATTATACCAAAATGCAAGGGAAAATCGGATTAGTTAGTGATTGTGCACTCTGTATCCTTATCGAAAATGTGGATTTTCTCGAGGTCGAAAGCGATCTCAATTGTATCACCCGGCTTAGCTGTTGAGTGTGGCTCAACTCTAGCTGTTACAGGGATACCACCGATGTTTACATACAGGTAGATTTCTGCACCCATGAGCTCAGTAACGTCAACGTTAGCTTTGATAACGCCGTTGCCACCCTCGCACTTAGCGATGAAGTCAGCCTCATCGTGTACGTGCTCAGGACGGATACCGAATCTAACAGCCTTGCCAGCATAAGCAGCAAGACGGTTGTCCTTATTCTTTGACTCAGGAAGAGTGATAGAATACTCGTCAAACTTGAGAGCATACTTGTCGCCTTCTCTAACTAAAACAGCGTCGATGAAGTTCATCTGTGGTGAACCGATAAAGCCAGCAACGAACTCGTTACAAGGCATATCGTAAAGGTGCTGAGGTGTGTCAACCTGCTGGATGAAACCGTCTTTCATAACAACGATTCTTGTACCCATTGTCATAGCCTCAGTCTGGTCATGAGTTACGTAGATAAATGTTGTGCCGAGTCTCTGGTAGAGCTTAGAAATCTCAGTTCTCATGTTAGCACGAAGCTTAGCATCGAGGTTTGAGAGAGGCTCGTCAAGTAAGAATACCTTAGGATCACGAACGATAGCACGACCGAGCGCTACACGCTGTCTCTGACCACCGGAGAGAGCCTTTGGCTTTCTGTCGAGGTACTCCTCGATACCGAGGATACGAGCAGCTTCCTGTACTCTTCTAGCGATTTCTTCCTTAGGCATCTTTCTGAGCTTAAGACCGAAAGCCATGTTATCATAAACTGTCATGTGTGGATAGAGAGCGTAGTTCTGGAATACCATCGCAATATCTCTGTCCTTAGGAGCTACGTCGTTAGCGAGCATATCGCCGATGTAGAGTTCGCCCTTTGAAATGTCTTCGAGACCAGCGATCATTCGAAGTGTTGTTGACTTACCGCAACCTGAAGGACCAACGAGGATGATAAATTCCTTATCCTCGATTTCGAGGTTGAAGTCTGTAACTGCGACTACGCCGCCATCATAAATTTTGTAAATGTGTTGTAATGAAACTTTTGCCATGTGAAAACCTCCAATAATAGCGTGCATAAATACACGTCTACCTATATCATTTAGTATTGTATCACAATTTTTTTATTTTTACCACCTATTTTTTCACTAAATATTTGACACAATTTTTATATAGTATGACTATAAGTCTGAAAATCAAGACCAATTTTAGTCGATTTTTTGGTCAAATATCATCTTTTTCTCATTTTCGGTCAGTTCGCGCGTATCTCCCTGGCTGAGGTTCTCGTCGAGCTTAAGGCTTCCTATCTGTACTCTTCTTAACTCCTCAACCACATATGAGCACGCAGAAAACATCTTTTTCACCTGATGAAACTTACCCTCGCAAATCTCAACTCTAGCGATATTTTTGTCGATTTTTTCGAAAAACGCTTTCTGACACACAGTACCGTCAGCTAAAACTATGCCGTTTTCGAACTCGCTCTTGACGCTTTCGTCGAGCTCTTTGTCAAGAGTTGCGATGTAGTGCTTGTACACCTTTTTGTTAGGCGAGAGCATTCTGTGAGCAAAATCTCCGTCGTCGGTGATAATGAGCAGTCCCGTCGTGTCTTTGTCAAGTCGTCCTGCCGGAAAGAGATTTTTCCTGAAAAGCTCTGCAGGGAGTAGGTCGATTACAGTCGGTGCATTTTTATCGTTACTAGCAGAAAGCACGCCTTTTGGTTTGTTCATCATATAGTAAACGTAGCGCTTGAACTCGATTTTTTCACCACACACGACAATTTCGTCGTTTACGGGGTCGACTTTAATGTCAGAATTCTTGCAGACTTCACCGTTTACATATATATCACCGCTGCGACAAAGTTTTTTTATGTCTTTTCGCGAGTAGCTCGTCTGAGTCGATATTATTTTGTCGAGTCTTTCAAATTTCTCCATACTTTTCTCCACAAAAGGTGAACAGCTCTTCACTTTGTGTAATACTCGAGATGTGTCCACCGATTACTGTATCCTTATAAACCAAAAGCGTGAGGTAGGTTTTCTCGTAATCGACAGTAAAATTTTTAATCTCATACACAAAAAGCGTGCACTGTTTACCTTTATATTTTTCAAGGTCTAGCCCCTGAAAACGCTGTAGCTCGTTATACCTTGAATAAGTTTTGTTAAAAATCTCGGGGATAGTGACCGCCTTTTCGCAGTACATCTCCCCTGTCTGTATCTGAAATTGTGACGCGAAATCTTTAACTGACTCGCTAGAATTTAGCTTTGTGCTGTATGTAATATCCCCACATTGAGCGCTTTTCTCAGGTACACATAAGGTGCTGAAAATCACTACTAACAACAAAGAAAAAACGGTAGAAAAAATAAAAATATTCCTTTTCAATTTACCTTTCAGCGTCACAACAAACATAGTCTCACCTCAACGTACATTTGTCACAATATACGCAAAGGTAAGTTACACTATGATTAAACCAGAAGTTTGTGTAGTTTGTGTGTAGTTTCGGCAAAAACCACTGCGCCTGCGTTTTTCATATCTTCGAGTGTGCCGTAACCGTAAGTCACGCCGATAAAGTCTACACCGCAAGCAATGGCGCCTTTGCAGTCAAATTTCGTGTCGCCTATCATAACGACTTTTTCTCCCCCGTCAGCGCCGAGTGTTTTAAGTGCATACGGGATGAGGTGTTCTTTTTCTTTTCGACTGCCGTCGATAGTCGAGCCACACACCGCGTCAAAGTAATTATAAACGCCTAATAACTTCACAACCTCTGTGGCGATTTTCTCATGCTTAGAAGAACACACAGCAATGCGCATACCGTTTTCCTTGCACGCTTTAAGCACATCCTCAATGCCGTTGTACAGCTCGTTTTGCTTAAGCCCGTCAATATCGTAAAGCTTGACGTAAATCTCGACCGCCTGCTGAGCTTCCTGTGGATCTAGCCCGCACAGCTTCTGAAAAGTCATCAAAAGCGGTGGTCCGATGTACTTTGAGTAGTCGCTCAAATCAGGATGAGGCTTACTCATAGCGTCGAGTGTCTTTTCAATACAATAACGGATACCGTTTGCGCTCTGTGATATCGTGCCGTCAAGGTCAAAAAGCGCAATGTCGTATTTCTTCATTTTTGTCACCTTTTGTCTGAATATAAAAAATCCTTTATTTTACAAAACATTTGTGTTATACTACCATTTGATATAATACTACAAAAATCTTTTTTGAGCAACACTCAAAGACAGGAGAACAATATGAAACTCGGAATTGTCGGCTTACCTAACGTAGGTAAGAGCACACTTTTTAACGCTATCACTAACGCAGGCGCACAGAGTGCGAACTATCCTTTCTGTACAATCGAGCCGAATGTCGGCGTTGTCGCAGTACCTGACAAACGTCTGGACAAGCTTGCAGAAATGTATAACCCTGACAAATACACTCCTGCGACAATCGAATTTGTCGACATCGCAGGTCTTGTTAAAGGTGCGTCAAAAGGCGAGGGCTTAGGCAACAAGTTCTTATCTAACATCCGTGAATGTGACGCTATCGTTCACGTTGTACGTTGTTTTGAAAACGACGACATCATCCACGTTGAAGGTAATGTTGACCCTATCCGTGACATCGATACAATAAACTTAGAGCTGATTCTCTCCGACGTTGAAATCATCAAGCGCAGAATTGACAAAGCACAGAAGATGACAAAAGCCGACAAGAAATATCAGGCTGAGGTCGATTTCTTCAAGCGTGTTGAGGATGCTTTAAACAATGGTATTACTGCTCGTGCTGTCGAGTGCACAGACGAAGAGAAAGCACTTCTTTCTGAAGTAGCGTTACTTACTAACAAGCCTGTTATCTACGCCGCTAATATGAGCGAAAGCGATTTTGAAGAAGGCATTGAGAACAACGAGCGTCTTATGAAAGTAAGAGAACTCGCTAATACTGAAGGTGCTGCTGTGCTTCCTATCTGCGCTGAGCTTGAAGAGCAGATTATCGAGATGGACAAAGAAGAAAAAGAGCTCTTCCTCTCCGATATGGGGCTTGAGCAGTCAGGTTTAGACAGACTCATCAACGAGTGCTACACACTCTTAGGTCTTATCTCATACCTCACAGCAGGCAAGCCTGAAGTAAGAGCATGGACTATCAAAAACGGTACAAAAGCTCCAGGTGCTGCGGGTAAAATCCACACAGACTTCGAGCGTGGCTTCATCCGCGCTGAAGTTATCGCTTTTGACGACCTTATCGAGTGTGGTTCGATGACAGTAGCTAAAGAAAAAGGCTTAGTAAGATCTGAAGGCAAAGAGTACGTTATGAAAGACGGCGACGTTGTACTCTTCAGATTCAACGTTTAATAAATTCACAACCTCCGAGTTTTCTCGGGGGTTTTATTTTTACAAAAAATCAATTATCATTTATCGTTGTAATTAGTACGGGAGTGTGGTAAGATAAAGCTGCAATCAACGTTCACTGTTTGTGTAAAAGTATTGCAAAAAGAGGTGCAGTATGGAAAATAAAACACGTTTTACTAAGTCTCGGGTTATTACTTTTTCCCTTTTGAGCCTTTTACCTATTACTTTGATTGTTCTGGGTATAAGGCTGTTGTTTATCAGCGCGGTGTTTAACCTGTCGTTTGCACTTGCATACTTCGTCTTGCCTATTGTCATAATTTCGCTGTTTGTGCTTACTGTGTTTTTCGTAGAGAAGCTCTACTTAAAAATCATCGCCTGCGTGCTTGTTTTCTTATTCTTCGTGTTCTCGTTATTCGGTTTTGTTATTTACGGAAAAAACGAAAGGCTTTACGTGTATAAAAACGAAGAAGTCTCTGATAACTACGCAGATATTGCACCATTTATGCCAACCTTGCATGACATATCACAACCTGAAAAGCTCGAGTACTACAAGTATCACTCTTCTCAGTTAGTGTTTTTCACCTGTGACACGGGCACTCTGATTTGCAAATACGACGAAGACGAATATCTTAAACAGAAAGAGCTTGTGAGCAAAAACTATGTTTTTGAGAGTGATATGATGGGCGAGTTCGACCATTTCTGTAGTCCACAGACTAAGGTCGACGGATATGAATTTAAAGTACTCGACTTAGACGAATACGGCTTACTATACCCGAAGGAGCTAGCCTTTATAGCGACAAATGACGAAGAAAATGAGATTCTCTATATGAGCTTTTACGATGACGACCTCGACTATATCGAGTCACTAAAGGAGTTCATAAAAACCGATTGCGGATTCAAGCACATAAGATAAAGAAAACCCCTGACCGAAAAGTCAGGGGTTGTTTTTTACTTATTTTTCGTCGGTTCTGCCGAGAATGTAGTCGGTAGTAACACCATAAAAATCCGCAAGCTTGAGCAGGTGCTCGACAGGTATCGTCTGGAATCCTCTCTCATAACGCGAATACACGGTCTGAGCGATTCCTAAGTATGACGCGATATCAACTTGTTTCTTATCGTGATCTTCTCGTAAATCACGCAACCTGCGAAAATACATAAAGCTACCTCAACAGTACTTTTTGATACTATTGACTTTATCATAGAAATTATGTATATTCGTATAGTAGTACTTTTACGTACTACACGTTATATAAAAAAGGCACTCCAACAGAGTGCCTTTTCTTACTATTTTTCGTCGGTTCTGCCGCACAGGTAATCAAGCGACACCTTGTATAGGTCCGCTATACGTACGAGTATTTCGATTTTCGGTTCGCGATACATCAGTTCGTAGTTCTGATATGCACGCTCGGTAATATCGCAATAAATCGATACCTGCATCTGAGTATATCCGTTTTCTTTGCGACACTGTTTTAGACGTTTTGCTAGTATTTCTCTCATTGTTTCACCTACAATTGTTCTTGACAACTCAAGTATAGGTAATTACAAAGGTAGCTATACCATCATTCATTCGTCATAAGTGCGTCTTAAATTAGACGCGACTTGAACGCGCGACGTCGTCGTCACAAAACCGCTCGATTCCGATTCGCCTTTCGGCGACTCTTCATCTTTTGGTTTGCTCCTCCTCTCCCCAAAAAGCTCTGCCTTTCGGGTTCCCTTGCAGGTCGCGCTTTGTACATTGTTTTAACTGAAAAAAAGGCAAAGTGCCATAACTTGGCACTTTGCCTTTTTGGAGCTGAAGACGCGACTTGAACGCGCGACCTGCTGATTACGAATCAGCTGCTCTACCGACTGAGCTACTCCAGCAAAATCCAGTTTCGATTATACCTTACGCGAAAAAGTATTTCAAGTGCTTTTGCTTAAAATCACGATGTAAAAATTAATGTGACAAAGCGTCACCTTAATTTGAATATGCCTTTTTCTCATTTTATAATATTCTCACAATTGGTAATTATAAAAAAGGAGGGGTGAGTTATGGCACAGCAAAAAGAAAAGACCATCGGCGAGAATATCCGTCTTTGCAGAAAAAACTGCGGTCTTTCTCAACAACAGGTTGCAACCGCACTAGGCGTTGACAGAACTACTGTTTGCGGTTACGAAAGCGGCAGACGACAGGTCAGACTCACTACTATCACTAAGCTTGCACAGATTTTCAGAGTCGATGTCAGCGAGATCCTCCCTACTGAAACAGATGAATCTTCTGTTAAAGATGACCCGGACTTCACCCCGAGTTTAAAGCCTATATACTCACTCACTAAAGACGAGCAACAGCTCCTCATTTCCTACAGACTTTTAAATTCTAAGGGAAAGAAAGACATTTTAGCTAAAATCACAAAACTCAACTACAAGACCTGATAATTATTTTTACATTATATATAGTTATTAGGTCTTTACTTTTTTATTCTTTTGTGATAAAATAACTTCTAGCCGTGTTCTCGGTATTGGGACTAAGCCGTTATACGGACATCACCATCCCATCTCTGGGGCTTCGGTAATATTTTAAAAAAGGTGGTATACTCATGCTTAAAGAAGAAAAGATTGCTATCATGCAGGAATACGCTATGCACGAGGGCGACACAGGTTCTCCTGAGGTTCAGATCGCTCTTTTAACAAAGAGAATCAACGACCTTACTGAGCACTTAAAGGTTCACAAGAAGGACCATCACTCACGTCGTGGCTTGTTCAAAATGATCGGTCAGAGACGTGCTCTCCTTGATTATCTCATCAAGGTTGACATCGAGAGATATCGTTCTATCATCGCTAGACTCGGTATCCGTAAGTAAGCATCACCTTAGGGCAGACGATTTTTTCGTTTGCCCTATATTGCGTTTTTTACAGGATTTTTACATTTGTTATTTAGCGGTAAAACGAGCAGATTTTGGCAGGAGACTTTGTTTAACACAAACATTTAGAAAGCCCTCGTCTGTTGGTTTTATTGCTAAAAATACGATGTGAAAAATCCTGTGTAAATATTTTATTTTTATAGGAGGATTTTATTATGGCAAACTCAATGATGACTTTTGACAAGTTCAGAGTTTTCGAAACAGAATTTGCAGGCAGACCTCTCGTTGTAGAGACAGGTAAAATGACACAGCTTGCAAACGGCGCATGTTTAGTTCGCTACGGCGAGACTGTTGTACACGTTGCTGCTACTGCTGCAGCAAAGCCAAGAGACGGCATCGACTTCTTCCCTCTTTCAGTTGACTTCGAAGAGAAGCTCTACTCAGTAGGTAAGATTCCGGGCAGCTTCTTAAAGCGTGAGGGCAGACCTTCCGACAAGGCTGTTCTTGTTTCCCGTGTTATCGACCGTCCTATTCGTCCACTCTTCCCTAAGGATATGAGAAACGACGTTTCTATCGTTTGTACAGTAATGAGCGTTGACCCAGACTGTATGCCTGAGATTGCTGCTATGGTTGGTACATCAATCGCACTTTCTATCTCTGATATCCCATGGAATGGTCCTATTTCTTCAGTATCAGTTGGTCTTGTTGACGGCGA
>JAZSFG010000070.1:0-14162 GCA_045532065.1 Ruminococcus sp.
TTGGCTCACAGAACGACATGGCTACGATCCGACTTTGGCCTTGTCAATATCAAGTAAGATAAGTTCGAGACCTTTTAAAAGGTGAAGTCTGTCGCGCTTCTTATTAAGATCATAGAAAGTACGACGGCGGATACACTCGATTCTAAAAGCAATCCACTCTTCGAGCAATTCTTTAACACCGAGTACCATCGGCACACCACCGATAAGGACGTTAAAGTTACATGAAAAACTGTCCTCTAAAGTGGTAAGCTTGAAGAGTTTAAGCATCAGCTTATCAGGGTCAGTACCACGCTTTAAGTCAATTGTGATTTTTAAGCCATCTAAACCTGTTTCGTCTCGGATATCAGCAATTTCCTTTACCTTACCAACCTTAACCAAATCGATAATTTTCTCGATAATCAGCTCGACAGTAGTTGTCGGCGGAATATTAGTAATATCGATACAGTTGTTAGCTTTATCGTAAGTATAGATTGAACGCACCTTTACAGCGCCACGGCCTGTGCGATAAACCTCGCGCATCGCTTCTTCGTTATAGATTATCTGCGCGCCACCCGAAAAATCAGGAGCAGGCATAGTAGAGAGAATATCGTGGTCGTTGTCACGGATAAGAGCCGCAGTTGTTTCGCATATCTCTTTTAAGTTAAACGAGCAGATATTAGACGCCATTCCGACAGCGATACCGGTGTTAGCGTTAACAAGTACTGAAGGGTAGCTTGCAGGAAGAAGCACCGGCTCTTTCATAGTATTATCGTAGTTGTCAACGAAGTCGACAGTATCTTTATCGATATCTTTGAAAAGCTCGTTACACAGAGCGTCGAGTTTTGCTTCTGTATAACGTGATGCAGCCCACGCCATATCACGGGAATAGAACTTACCGAAGTTACCTTTTGAGTCAATATAAGGATGTAAAAGTGCCTCGTAGCCGCGTGACAAACGCACCATAGTGTCATAAATAGCCGCGTCGCCGTGAGGATTAAGTTTCATTGTCGCACCGACGATGTTCGCAGACTTAGTACGAGCACCCGAAAGCAGCCCCATCTTATACATAGTGTAAAGGAGCTTTCTGTGTGACGGTTTAAAACCGTCAATCTCAGGAATAGCTCGGGACATAATAACACTCATCGCGTACGGCATATAGTTTACTTCGATAGTCTGTGCAATTTTTTGCTCAACTACGTCGCCAGCGCCTGCAATAACACCGTTAGCAAGAGGCTTTACATTAAGTTCTTTTTGTTTCTTTTTTCTAGCCATATATATTCACCACAAATTATATTTTAGCTTACGTCAAGGTTGTCGGTGTAATCAGCACCGTTTTCAACTATGAAGTCTTTTCTACCCTGCAGGTTGTCGCCGAGCAGGATATCAAAAATCTGTGCAGTTTTCTCAACATCGTCAGGCATAACCTTGATGAGTCGTCTAGTTTCTGGATTCATAGTAGTAAGGCTCATCATATCAGGTTCGTTTTCACCAAGACCTTTGCTTCGCTGAACAGTAAACTTCTTGTTGCCGATTTCTTCAATATACTGTTCTTTTTCCGCTTCGGTATAAGCAAAATACACCTTATCACCTGCTGTGATTTCATAAAGCGGTGATTCCGCAATATAAACCTTTCCAGCTTCAATTAAATCAGGTGTTAAACGATATATCATAGTAAGCAGAAGTGTGCGAATCTGGAATCCGTCGACGTCAGCATCAGTACAGAAAATAACTTTTGACCAACGAAGGTTGTTGATATCAAAGCTAGAGATATCCTTATTAGACTTTGACTTAACTTGTACGCCGCAACCGAGAACTTTAATAAGGTCAGTAATGATTTCAGACTTAAAAATTCGGTTATAGTCAGCTTTCAGACAGTTTAAGATTTTACCTCTAATCGGAATAATAGCCTGAAAATCAGGGTTGCGTGCCTGTTTACAAGCACCTAAAGCCGAGTCACCCTCCACGATAAACAGCTCACGTTCATCGACGTCTTTGCTACGACAGTCAACGAACTTTGCAACACGGCTAGTCATATCCATATTTGCGGTTAGGTTTTTCTTAATGCGGACACGAGCTTTTTCAGCGTCTTCACGAGAACGCTTGTTGATAAGAACCTGTGCGGCAATCTTATCAGCTTCAAGCGGATTTTCGATAAAGTAAATCTCGAGCTGCTTGCGCAGAAACTCGGTCATAGCATCCTGAATACCTTTGTTAGTAATCGCTTTCTTTGTCTGATTCTCGTAGGATGTAACACTGGAGAAAGAAGAAATAACGATAACAAGGCAATCCTGAATATCGCCGATAGTTACTTTGCTCTCGTTTTTAGTGTATTTATTAGTTTGTTTTAAGTAATTGTCTACCATATAGACAAAGGCGTTACGAACAGCTTTGTCAGGAGCGCCACCGTGTTCAAGGTAGCTACTGTTATGATAGTATTCAGTCGCACTCACTTTGTTAGAAAAAGCGAGTGACACGTTGATTTTACATTTATACTCAGGCTTATCGTCACGGTCTCTTGCTTTTTGTTCAGTCTGCCAAGTCTGAACAGTAGTCATAGCAGAGTCGCCAACGAGCTCTTTAACGTGGTCCTCGATACCGTTTTCATAAAGGAACTCGTGAACATCGAAAGACCTGCCCTCCTGTCTACGATAGATGAACTTGATACCTTCGTTAACGATAGCCTGTCGCTTGATAACACTCATCATATAGTTAGGGTCGATATCAATATCGGTGAAAACTTCAAGGTCAGGTTTCCACTTAATCTTAGTGCCTGTGTCCTTTTTAGCGTAATCCTCTTCTTTGAGGCCGCCGATATTCTCACCCTTTTCAAAGTGGAGAGTGTAACGCTTACCGTTTCTGCGGATTTCAGCGTCCATATACTCAGAAGCAAACTGAGTAGCGCTAAGACCGAGACCATTAAGACCTAAGGAGTATTCGTAGTTACCACTTTCGTTGTTTGTATACTTACCACCTGCGTAAAGCTGACAGAAAACAAGTTCCCAGTTGTATCGCTCTTCGTTTTTATTATAACCGACAGGGATACCACGGCCGTGGTCTTCAATCTCGAAGCTGTGGTCAGAATACTGTGTAATAGTGATTACTTTACCGTAGCCCTCCCTAGCTTCGTCAATCGAGTTAGAAAGAATTTCAAAAACCGAGTGCTGACAGCCTTCGATACCATCCGAGCCGAAAATAACCGACGGACGCTTACGGACCTGATCGGCGCCTTTCAGCGCGGATATACTTTCCTCGTTATATTCAGGTTGTTTCTTAGGTTTAGCCATAATGCTCTCTCCTACTTACCTTGTAATTTCTTAATTTTATCTCGTAAAAATGCGGCGTGCTCAAACTCAAGAAGTTTTGCAGCAGCGTGCATTTCTTTTTTCATTTCATTTATAAGTTTTAATTTTTCTTCCCTTGACATTCTGCTGATATTATCAAATTCATCGTCAGAGTGTGATGAAATTTCGAGCACGTCGGCTACCTTCTTCACAATTGTCTTAGGCGTGATATTGTTGTCGATATTATACTGATGCTGAATAGTACGACGTCTGTTAGTTTCAGTAAGCGTCTTTTTCATTGAGTCGGTCACAGAATCAGCGTACATAATAACAGTACCGTCAACGTTACGTGCAGCACGTCCAACAGTCTGGATAAGTGAACGTTCACTTCGTAAAAAGCCCTCTTTATCGGCATCTAAGATAGCAACTAAAGATACTTCAGGAATATCAAGGCCCTCTCGAAGTAGGTTAATACCAACTAAAACATCGTATTCGCCAAGTCGCAAATCACGCACAAGCTCCATACGTTTTACAGTATCGACATCGTGGTGCATATATCGCACACGGATATCGAGTGACTCTAAAAACGCGGTGAGGTCTTCTGCCATCTTCTTTGTAAGAGTTGTGACCAGAGTACGCTCTCCTTTATCGACACGCTTGTTAATCTCGCTGATGAGGTCATCGAGCTGACCCTCGGTAGGTCGAACAGAAATCTCAGGGTCGAGCAGTCCTGTCGGACGAATAATCTGTTCAGCTATAACTTCAGATTTTTCAAGTTCGAAGTCACCTGGAGTCGCACTAACAAACACAGCCTGATTAACTCGCTCGTAGAACTCGTCAAAATTAAGCGGACGGTTATCGTAAGCGGAAGGCAAACGGAAACCGTAATCAATAAGCGATGTTTTTCGTGCTCTGTCTCCTGCGTACATTCCGCGCACCTGAGGTAAAGTTACATGGGACTCATCGACGAAAAGCAGAAAATCATCCGGGAAATAATCAAGCAGAGTATACGGCGCAGAGCCCGGCTTTCTACCCGAAAGCACACGTGAGTAGTTCTCGATACCTGAACACATACCGATTTCCTGTAGCATTTCGATGTCATAACGGGTGCGCTGTTCGATTCTCTGAGCTTCTAAAAGCTTTCCGTTTTCTCTGAAATATGCGAGTCGCTCATCAAGCTCTTCTTCGAGCTCTTTGATAGCACGATTCATCTTTTCAGCACCAACAATGTAATGTGATGCAGGATAAATTGCGGCATGCTTAAGTGAAGCCATAAGTTCGCCTGTGAGTGGGTTAATCTCGGTGATTCTGTCAATCTCGTCACCGAAAAACTCAACTCTTATAATTCTGTCAGAAGCAGCCGCAGGGAAAATCTCGACCACATCTCCCCTTACTCTGAATTTATTACGAGTAAAGTTTATATCATTTCTCTCATACTGGAGTTTCACAAGCTTTTTTAACAACTCATCACGTGATTTCTGCATACCGGGTCTGAGTGAGATAACCATACTGCGGTAATCAATCGGGTCGCCTAACGAGTAGATACACGAAACAGACGCGACAATAATAACATCTCTGCGCTCAGAAAGTGCTAAAGTCGCACTATGACGGAGCTTATCGATTTCGTCGTTTATAGAGCTGTCTTTCTCGATATAAGTGTCAGTTGACGGAATGTACGCCTCAGGCTGATAGTAGTCATAATACGAAACGAAATACTCAACAGCGTTATCAGGGAAAAACTCCTTGAACTCAGAACAAAGCTGTGCGGCAAGGGTTTTATTGTGAGCAAGTACAAGAGTCGGACGGTTAACACGCTCGATGATATTAGCCATCGTGAAAGTTTTACCCGAGCCGGTTACACCAAGAAGTGTCTGCTCTTTGTTACCGCTACATAACGATTTAACGAGCGTATCGATAGCTTGCGGCTGGTCGCCGTATGGCTTATAGTCGGATTTTAATACAAATTTGTCAGCCATCAAATACGCTCCTTTCTATAATTTAAGTAGTTGTAGATTCTATTTGCTTTTTCTTCTTAGGTTTTGTGATCAGCTTAATGAGAAGCTCGGCAACATACGCAATCGCAACAAAAATCAGCATAAGCACCAAGAAGTGAAGCAAGCGTTTGTGTTCAATAAACGGTGACATTTGGTACACTTTAATGACCATAATGTGGGATACATATAGGTTAAGTGAGATTGCACCGAAAAATGCAAGGAACTTGTTAAGTGGCTTAAACTTCAACAAATTAAGCACCCAAATAAGTATAAATGTGAGCGGAATACCGCCGACCATATAAAACCATCTGCGCCATACGCCTTTGAAAACTCCAAGTTCAAGAATAACGAACGCGAAAATCACAAGTGCTAAGCAGATCAGGTAAAAATACCACGGAAGTTTTTTCTTCTCGTAAACGAGCTTACCAAAATAACAGCCGATAAAGAACACAGGAAAACGTGTCAGCGCAATCTCGATGTTAGAATACACATCAGGATAAGTAGAGCGAAGCACGAGTGTCAGAAGCGCTGTCATAGCGAGCAAAATTACAAGTCGTAAAAAACTGTTTAAGAACTTGCTTTCAAAAAGATAAGCATAAATATACGGATAGATAAGGTAGCACACTAAAATACACGCTACAAACCAAATCTGCTGGTCACCGGAAATCCAGAAGTCCATCATTGTGAGTTTACTTAAAAACAGAGATGTATCATGAGCAACCACAAGGTACTTGTACACCCAGAAAAGTCCAGTGATAATCACAACGGGCCAGAAAAGTCGCGACAGACGCTTCTTTATAAAAACAAGCGGATTAGGGTTTCTGAAATACGAAAAGTAAAGAAAAATACCCGAACAGAACAGGAAAACTTCTACACCCATATTACCGTATCCGATAAAAGCATCAAGCGGTTTTAAAAAAGAAAAACCCATAGTGAAATGAATTTTCAGCATAGCTATAGCGTGGAAAAGCATAATCCACAGAATACTTATGCCGTATATTTCACCTTTGTACTTACTGATGTCAGCAAGCTCGAGTGGTTTAATTTTACTTTGTTTCATAAATTTTCCTCTCGTTTGTCCATTTTAAGACAGCATCATAAATACGTTCACAACTATTAAAATCGTCGAAAGCAAAGAAATCATCAGCACGCTTCTTGAACTCTTCAGGCATAACGCACTCGTTTTCCATAAACTCGCAGATAAGCTTAACTGCTTCTTCGTACTCTGTGCACAGTGGTCCAAAGCCCATATTAGCAAACTTCATCGCACCTTCTTCGAATCGCATCGGCACTTCTTTTGGCTGATAATAAACGATTGGTTTTCTCATATAGCCGAAGTCGTAGTGGATACCTGAATAGTCAGTTACCATAAGGCTCGACTCGGTAAGAATCTTTTCGTAATTGAGATCACCGCTAGCCTGAATAAGCTCAGTGTAATCGTTTCTGTCGTAGTCATCAATCTGTGCACTCATCGCTGGGTGAAGCAGGAAGATAATCTTGTAGCCTGTTTTCTTCGCTGTTTCGATAATACGAGGGTCGTTAATCAGGCTGTTATAAATCTGATAATAGCTTGTCTTCTTAAACGCATCAGAGTACTCCCGTGTTGAGTTACGCGAAGCAGTACCAACAAGGTTACGACGCCATGTCGGAGTGATAAGAATCTGACGCTGGTCGTTGTTCTTAAGTCCGTCAAAACGAGCAAGACCAGTAAGAGCGACTTCGTCTTCTCTATAGCCATAAACAGGCTTTCTGATATGGTCAACCTCGTACTTCGAGCTTGTTGTGTAGAACATAGTATTATCGTACAGACGGTTCTGATAATCAGCATTTTTCTGAATTGTGATACCGTGAGCGATACACACAAGGTTAGGATTATAAAGATCTTTTACAACAGTAGCGAGCTTCGGATTTATAGAGCAAAACTCGATAATATCAGGATGTGTCGCGATAATGTTTTCAGCCATAAGTGAATAAAGCTGACACTCGAAAGTATTGTATATAAGGAGGTTATCAGGGAACTCCTCTTTTAAACGAGGGTAATCGAGAGAATCAGCGTTAATAACGTAATAGCACTCGATGTCATCGTTCTGCTTCATAGCGTAACGAAATGCGTACTCGCCGTTATCACCTGCTTTGTAAAGCTTATCGAAGAAAATCCAGATTCTACGGTCTTTGAACTCATCTTTACGCTTGAAGTAAGCTTTTCTGAGCTTCTTCATATTGATAACATTTTCGATTTTTGTCTTTATACCAAGAGTTACATCGAAAACAGCTTTTTTAGCTTCTTTAACAAATTTCTTTTCTCTAGCTTTTAACTGTGCAGGAGTGAAGTTCTTTACTAAAAGCTTTTTATCCTCATACACAAGAGCTAAAGTGTCGCTAAGCATCCAGTATGAGTGTGGACAATTTGTATTAAGCTTTGACGGCGGACGATAGAACTCAAGTTCCATCGGTAAAGTAACGCCGTTAAGTGTTACGAAGAACTCGACAGCAGTACCGTCTTTCATAAACTCTTCAACAGGAATATCAACAGAGAAAGTGTATGAACTAGCTATAGAAATGCCGAACACCTTGTCGAGGTAATATATATCATTCTTAACGCACGGGTAGTCCTTACCGTTTACTTTAACTGTGATTACATCGTTATTATAATCATAAAGCAAGCGTGTAAAGAAACGTAAATCAATCGAAAAATTACCCTTGCGGAAGTTGAAAGCACGAACTGTTAGGTTCTTATGCAAAGATAAATCGTACTTACAACCTAAACGATGGAAGAACATCTTACCCTCTTCGTGGGAGAAAGAATATGCAAGTTTTTCCATATCGCCATCGTACTTGATGTGTGTGAAAAACACACGCAAATCAAACGGAGGTACAAACTGCTCAAACTTATTATTATTTAAAATAAGTTCATCAGGAATGTACTGTAAAACGTTTTTAGTCAGCTCGAAAAATTCTTTGATTTCATCATCATTAAGTAAGAATTTATTGCGAACGTTAAAGTTAGAATAATACTTGAAGTACAGACGATAATAAGTGAGTTTCCTCAGCCAAGCAGGAATTTCAAGACCGTCGTTTTCATATAAACGAAGAGTTTTCAGATAAATATCTTTTAAGGATTCGATATAGAAAGCTTTATTATTACAGCCATAATACGATGTACTTTCAAGCGAAATGTAATTAGAATCATAACGCATATAGGTGTTCTCAAAAAGCACCATTTTGCTATCTTTTTTCCACAGATTCATAAGGAAAAGTGTCATACACTCTTCATCACAAACTGCCTCGAACTTAAGGTCACCGATAAAGTTAGTTCTGATAAACATTGATGGCACAAACGAGTACAGCTTAGCGACTTTATTGACATCAATGTATTTCATATTAAAGTTATAACGCTTGATATGGATATTGAGGTCAGGATTCTTTTTCTTGTAACTTAAAGTCACAAGATTAGCTCCCGAATGCTTTTTCATAGCTTTTTTTAGCGCTGTAAGAGTAAGGTCGTCATAGATGCAGTACTGATTTGTAAAGCAGACATACTCACCCTTAATACTATCAAGCGCACTGTTATAGCACTGCTGAACAGAAGAATCACACGGAACTTTCAAATACTCATAGCCTTTTGATTCAGCATAAACATGAGCTTTTTTCAATTCTTCTTTATCGAGATTACCTCTGTCTACGATGATAGTCTGAACAAACTTTTTCTTCAGTACTCCTGACTTGAAACTCTTGTCAAGTTCAAAAAGAGCTGAAGAGTTATCAAGTAATATAACAAATGTACATTTAAAGTTGTAGTTACTCATATTATCCTCCAATTCGATGTACAAATATCAATCTTCTACAAAATAACCGAAAATCTGTGGTGCAACCTGACTTTGCGCAAGCGAAACACAGTCGTTATCTGCAACGATAAAGTGGTCAAGAAGCCGAACGCCGATTAACTCAAGAGCGTTCTTTACATTAGCGGTAGAAAGCAAATCTTCTCGTGATGGAAGTGCTAGTCCGCTAGGGTGATTGTGGGCTATAATAGCGGATTTAGCGTTGTATCTCAGAGAAAAATCAACAATCTTTCTGATTGGTAGTGTTGTATCGTTAAGCGAACCTTTCGAAACGATACCGCAGTAGACTTCTTTTCCTTTTGCGTCGAGAAGCATTAAAAGAACCTGTTCGTTCTCACGGCCGATATACTTACCTAAAATTTTCTTAGCAGCGGTATCATAATCAAAAATCTTATCGAGATTATTATGTTTATCGTCCATATAAAGTCGACAGATTTCTGGCATCAGCTTAATCATTGAGGCTTGTGTCTCCGAAAGTCCGAAATCACGTAAAGCATCGTACGGCGCATCAAACACAGCAGACAAAGAACCGAAAGCGTCAAGAAGTCTGTGAGCAAGCTCGCTTGTGTTCTTATAAGGTACACAATAAAACAGCAAAAATTCACGCGCTTCGTGCATCTCAAAATTATCGAGCGCGTTTTCTAAAAACTTCTTTCTGACGCGTGATCTATGATTTTTATGAACATTTTCACTCGCCATAGTGTTTACTGCCTTTCTCAAAATGATACAATTACTCATACTAACCCAATATATAGCCTATATAGTAGCATTTTATCACAATTTGTTGATGTATATATTACTATAAAGAAAAACAACATAAAAATATCTTGATAAAATACACAAAAAAATACAGCCTAAGCGGTTATCACTTAGGCTGTTGTGTATTAAATTTACTATTCTTCGGACGAATCTGAATCTTCAGTAGTTTTATTTTCTCCAGCAGAATTATCATTTTCCGACTCTTCTACCTCTTCTTCATCGTAGCTGGAAGTTTTGTACGAAACTATAAGCGAGATAATCTCGTAACCAAACAAAACAATAATGACAAGCACAAAGGTCATCAATCCATACGGTTTCAAAAAGAAACTATAAAGCCAATCGATAAACGGTACCTTGCACACAAGTACTCCAATGAGCTGAGACTCATCCCAAGCAGGATCGGGTTCAAGAGAATATTCTGATACTCCCTGTGTAGTAAACACATATTCACCGTTAATGTACTCCGTTTCGATAACCTTATGAGTAATGAACTTATCACTAAAGTCACCCTCGTCACCCAGATACGTAACCGTATCACCTTTCTCGATTTTTGACGGGTCAACCTCCTTAACGAGGATAACATCTCCAATCATAAGCTCAGGTTCCATACTGCCCGAAGAAACACGGAAAATGTGGAACCCGAAAATGTTAGGTGACTCACCCGAAATACGCGCGTCAAACATAACGATGACGACAGCGATGAGGAAAATCAAAAGTATAGTGCCAAGAATGGTCGTGATTTTCTTAAGAACTTTTTTCACACAATCACCTTAGCTGTACATCAGATAAACTTGTGAAGGATTAAAGGTAACAGAACCTACATCACACTTAACAAACCACTCAACAACCAACAAACCAGGGTTAGCGTCAGTCTCGACAAGCATCGGAACGTAAGCATTACGAACGATGTGTAAATCAGTTTGTTCAGCTGAGTATATTCTCACTGAGTTAGTTGGGTATGTGACACAAATCTTAGATGTACCACCCGACGGAGTGAACGTTGGAAGGAAAAGCGATACTACAGTATCGTACTCACGGCTTGAGTTGGAAACTACAGTTTTGAAGTAAGCAACTTCACCTTCAGAAAGAGTAACAACCGAGTTTCCTACAGGATTACCACCGTAAGTAACAAGCTTATTACCCATTGTTCCCCGATATGTTGCTAGAGTACAGTTTTGAGCACGAAGCTTTGTATCTTCTTTAAACTCAAGACCTATTCCCTCTTTAGTGTCAGGTTCAAACCATGAGAAGGATACCGTTGACATACTGATAATAACAATCAGTAAGCTGAGCAATAAACATAACACAGGAGTTATTCTTTTCATGGTTTTCACCTCCTAAATAAATTAATAATCAAATTCTGTGAAATCGCCTGAGATTGAATCATTGCCAAGTGAAGTAGCAGTATAAACAATGTTCTCATCTGAAGGGATTTTCAGGTCAACTACCTTAAATGAGTATATCTCATTTGATGAATTAGTGTTGTAATCATCCCAAGAGTTTGAGAAAGTTTCTTTGTTACAGATGTAGAAATTAACGATACTTGTACGATCAAAAGGAATAGCCGCACGATAGTAATCGGTTTCACCAACACGCTTCATAGTGACAAATGTTCTGTTGTTGTTACCATCAACAAAGCAAGCGCGGATGTTGTAATTATCAAGTGTTTCGCCAGTAGCGTTGTAGAAATACAGACATCTCTCACCGGTACTATATTTCGTGCCAAACAAAGTCTTAACATAAGCAGTTGCTACTCGGTCAGCACCGTCCTTAGCTTCTACCAAATAATACTTAACACCACTTACTGCGTGATGACTATACACGATAAGGAAGCTATTGACATAAGCTCCAATACCCTCCATAAGAGTAAAGCCTGATTCATTACTTCCAGTAACCGATTCAAAAGAACCTGTCTTGTTGGTATCAGAAACAAAGAACTTAGATGTGTAATCAAGAACTCCACCTTTAACAGCAAGATCAAACTGGAGCTTGTTCGCTACAGCAGTGCTGTAGATTTTCTGAATACCAGAGAAGCTGACAAGTTCGAAGTTATCAACTTTGATGAGATAGTACTTAACAGTTGTAGAAGCACCTGACTGAACCTTTACCAAAGAATAGTTGTGTGTGTTATCTGTAGGTGTAATATAAAGAGTACCCTTGTCAAAGTCATAAGTTATAGCGTTACCTGCAACAAGCTCTGCTGAAAGGGCAGCATCACCGAAATCACAAGTGTACTTAAATTCAACAGTCTCATTTTTCAATGTTTTTGCTTGCTGGATTGTTGAATCTCTATCAGTAGCGATATAATCTGAATAGTTTTCTTGCCATGTATAGATACCAAACGGAGCAGTGTTTCCTGCATCGTGATAATAAGCGTTGGCGTTGTTGGTAATAAGAGCAGAACCTGTGTACTTAGTCTTGTCGCTGTTTTTGAAGAAGTTAACATACTTATAACTGTAAGGAATATCTGCATAGTAAACACTCTGACCACCGTTGATGTCATTAGTATACTTAAATGTCATAGCTTTGGTATTTCCATCGTCAAAGTTAGTGTCTTCTTCAGAGTTAGAATAATGAACCATAACCTGACCATCTCCCCAACCCGAATTATCGGTAAAGAAGATACGACGGTTGCCATACTCTGTGCCACTAGCAAAAGTATGTTTATCATTCACTGTGATATTAGCTGAAGCAGTTGAATCCTCAAGGATATTAAATTTAGAACCATCAGCTGTGCCAATTGACAGATCGTTTACTAATACACTATTAAGTTTAGAGCTACCATTGTCAGGCTTAACGTGAACTGTAAGTTCTGTACCGTAGCCAACAGAATCACCGTGGAAATAGTATTTAGTACTGTTTTCTGTACCACTGGTTACATAAATTGAACCATACTTAGGCTGTTCGATATAAATCTTAGGATTTTCAAGAAACTCTACAGTATATGTCTTATTCTGACCAGTAAGAGTTACGTTAAATGTAGCTTTACCTTCAGTGTCTACTGTCAGATTATCGACACCGGTTGGAGAAGTTACTACTGCGTAGTGATCAGCAGGTGGTGTGATAACTACAGTAGAAGTTGAGCCATAGTTAAGAGATATCAGCTTATTAAACTCGTTAATAGCACCATCAACAGAAATTGAAGCTCTACCAACCAAATCAGGAGTACAAATAACTTTAAAAGTCTTGTTAGAATTAATTGTTGCTGTAACCTTAGGTATATTAGTAGTAACACTATTTTTAGTACCCGTTGCTGTTGATGCAGAAGCTGAACCTGTGACACCAGTAAATCCAGCAACATAATATCCTGTTTTAGGTGTTACTGTATATGTTATTTTTGTAGCATAGTCAACATAATAATCGCCAGCAGAAGACGCATTGGTTTCTTTACCATCTAATAAATATATAAAGTTAATAGAATCAGCGTTATCAGGCATCAAAACTGTTACTTTTGGCTTAACAGCGAGCTTATAATTAATAGTAACATCGCCTTTGACGTGATCGATAATCAAAGCGTCAGTGAGGTCTCCGTTATAATTAGAGTAAACTGTTACATCATCAACCTTGATGTACTGGAAGTATAAAGTATTGTCAGGTATCAAAGTATTGTCAGGTCTCTTAATAGATAGTTCAAGCGGACTATTAGAAAGGATCTGACCGTTGGTGATGGTAGTACCATCTGTTTTTAAAGTAACAGTACCATTATAAGTTGTATTATCGTTAGTAACAGTAATATCGTAATAAACTGTACTCTGAGTAACGTTCACAGTCTGTGAGGCAGAATATACAACCTCACCAGTAGCTGTGTTTTCTGTTTTTACTCTGAAGTAATATGTGCCAATAGCATCAGGAGTCCAAGTATAACTTACATCACTTGATAAATCAGTGTAGGTAGAGTTGTTTGCACTTACCTGATATGTCTGCTTAATATAAGACAGCTCAGCATCAGCAACTTCATCAACATATGCACCAGAAAGTGTAACTGACTCGATATCAGTGATATCATTATCACTCAAAATAAAGCCAGTATTATCACCATCTAAGTGAGAGAAAATGATGTAATCTGCAGTAGCGTTTTTACTGCCATTGGAGAGAATATTTGCAGAACACGCCCTTGCATAAATAATAATTGATTGTTGTGTGCCTTTATTATTCTCATTAACAGCAAAACTGGAGATTGCACTATAGGTGCCATTTTCAGAGGTAGAATAATACGCCTGAGCATTAGAAGCTACAGTAGCTTTTGCACTAATTTTAAATGAATTGTTTACAAAAGCGATATACGGATCAGAAGATGTACCTGAACC
>JAZSFG010000174.1:0-19871 GCA_045532065.1 Ruminococcus sp.
TTTTACAACCTATTTTACATATATAAGGGTAAAAAAACACTTCACGCTCGCTTGACAAAATCTCGCACAAAGACTATACTTTTGCTGTATTTTTCAGTTTTTTAAGGAGAGTATTTATGATAGATGTACCTTCTATTTTCGGTATCGACGTTTTTAACGAACAGGTTATGAAAGAACGCCTGCCGAAAGACACCTACGAAGCGCTCAAAGCTACAATAAAAAATGGTGAATCTCTCGACATTACTGTTGCTAACTGCGTAGCAGAAGCGATGAAAGAATGGGCTATTGAGAAGGGCTGCACTCACTACACTCACTGGTTCCAGCCGATGACAGGCATCACAGCGGAAAAGCACGACAGCTTCTTAACCCCTTGTGATAACGGCAAAGTCATTATGGAATTCTCGGGCAAAGAGCTCACAAAGGGTGAAAGTGACGCTTCTTCATTCCCAAACGGCGGAATCAGAGCTACTTTCGAAGCACGTGGCTACACCGCGTGGGACCCTACCTCATACGCTTTTATAAAAGACAGCTCGCTGTACATTCCAACAGCGTTTATGTCATACACAGGCGAAGTGCTCGACAAGAAAACTCCGCTTTTACGCTCTATGGACAGAGTTAGCGAAGAAGCAGTTCGCATCTTAAAACTTTTCGGCAAAGACGATGTTACTCGTGTTACAGCTAACGTCGGCGCTGAGCAGGAATACTTCCTTATTGACCGCAAAATGTATGACAAGCGCAAGGACTTAAAGTACACAGGACGTACACTCTTCGGCGCACGCGCTACAAAAGGCCAGGAACTTGAAGACCACTACTTCGGTGCGATTAAAAGTAGAGTTTCTGCTTTTATGAAAGAGCTCGATGAACAGCTGTGGAAACTCGGCATTTACTCAAAAACAAAGCACAACGAGGTTGCTCCGTCGCAGCACGAGTTAGCACCTATTTATACTACAACAAATATCGCGACTGACCAGAACCAGCTCACGATGGAGACTATGAAAACTATTGCTCGTAAGCACGGTATGTCTTGTCTGCTCCACGAAAAACCGTTTGCTGATGTTAACGGCTCGGGTAAACACAACAACTGGTCACTCTCCACAAACACAGGAGAAAACCTCTTAAAACCTGGTAAAAAACCTGAAGAGAACACACAGTTTTTACTTTTCCTCGCCGCTGTTATCAAGGCTGTCGACGAACATCAGGATTTACTTCGAATTTCTGTAGCTACTGCGGGTAACGACCACCGTCTAGGTGCAAACGAAGCTCCTCCTGCGATTATCTCAATGTACCTCGGCGATGATCTGGAAGCTATTGTAGACGCTATCATTAACCACGAGGATTATGAATCACACGGCAGAGTGCTTATGAAAACGGGCGTTGAATCTATGCCTGACTTCAAGAAAGACACTTCAGACCGCAACCGTACTTCTCCGTTTGCTTTTACAGGTAATAAATTTGAATTCCGTAGCTTAGGCTCATCCATCAGCATTTCGTGTCCGAATATTATGCTCAACACTATTGTTGCTGATGCTCTTTCTCAGTTTGCTGATGAGCTCGAAAATTCTGAAGATTTTGACTCTGCGTGCAGACGTCTTATCAGACGCACTTTTAAAGAACACAAGCGCATTATCTTCAACGGCGACGGCTACACCGACGAATGGGTACAGGAAGCAAAACGCAGAGGTCTTCTTAACCTCAAAAACACTCCTGAAGCACTCAAACATTTTGTTGACAAACACAATATCGAGCTTTTTGAAAGAAACCGCATCTACGGCGAAAAGGAAGTCCGTGCTCGCTACGAAATCTTACTCGAAAACTACTCTAAAGTTATCGCAATAGAAGCTCAGACTATGATAAATATGGCGAAAAAGGATATCTTCCCAAGTGTCTCAAAATTCACAGGAGAGCTAGCACAGACAATCGTCAATAAAAAGGCAGTTTCATCCGCAATCGCTACCGATGCGGAAGAAAAGCTCCTTGTTGAAATGTCAGAACTTCTGAACAAGTTTGCAGTTTTAACAAGCGAACTCGACGAAAAACTCGCTCTTGCTAAAAACTACAAGAATAATCCACTCACCCTTGCTGAGTATTACAGAGACTATGTTCTCTCTGCCATGGGAAAACTCAGAGCTGTCGGCGACAAGATGGAAACCGATATGTCGACAGAACACTGGCCGTATCCATCATACGGTGATATGCTGTATTCAGTACAGTAAAAAGCATAAAATAAACCCCGACTTAACGGCAAAAGCCAAAAAGTCGGGGGTTTTCTTTTTTATTTAGTTTTTCTTAAAGAACGCTACAGCAACCGCACCCGGTCCGACGTGAGTACCGATTGTGCTACCGATAACGCTAGAATTAAGCTCAGTTTTTGCATGAGACCACAGACTTTTGCTGTCTTCAACATACTTTGTAAGAAGTATATCGGAAAGTCCTGTGTAACCTAAAAGTACAGGCATATTAAAATCTACGCCACCTGCTTTTTCGATTTCCTGAACGAGTAGGTTGTTGCCCTGTTTCGAGCCTCGAGCTTTTCCGAGCATTTTAATCTCGCCTTTGTCGAGAGATACTACAGGTTTGATGTTGAGCACACCACCAGCAAAAGCAACCGCCGCAGAGATTCTGCCGCCTTTTTTCAGATACTCGAGCGTATCGAGCATCGCTACTATAATTATGTCCTCTTTCTTTTCTTCAATTTTCTTAGCAATTTCTTCTGCGCTTAAGCCCTCTTTTTCAAGGCTTAAAGCATATTCGACTAAGATACCTGCGCCGATAGCAACAGAAGAGCTATCGACTACGTAGATGTTATCGTAGTCTGAAGCCGCTAAACACGCACTTTGGTATGTTCCCGAAAGTTTACTCGATAAAGTAATCACAACAGCGCTGTCGCCGTTTTCCTTGATCTTATCAAAAACAGGTACAAAAGCAGACGGAGTCGCCTGACTTGTAGTCGGAATAGTATCGCTTTCGACAAGTTTTTCGTAGAACATTTTATGGTCGATAGTAACGCCGTCGATATACTCTTCGTCGCCGAAGCGGATAGTCAATGGCACAACCTCCACTTTTTCTTTCACAGATTCTATAAGGTCAGTTGTACTATCGATGATAATTTTTACGCTCATGAGATTCTCCTTTTATCAGTCTGCGTTTTGTGGCAGACCCTCCTCGCTTAGTTTTCTCAAGTTAGCTGAAATTATTTCAAGAGAGGAGTAGAAGATTTCTCTGTCCTTGTCACTTATGCCTTTACCTGCTAAATCAACAGCCAAAGCTACACGTTCTCGCACATGCTGTGCGGCTATTTTTCCTTCATCGGTAAGCTTGAGTAAGCCTCTGTACATATTATTACCGACAGCTTCCTTTACGACCAAGCCCTTTTTCTCCATAATGGACATCATTCTCGATACATCGGCTTTATCCTTACCACACAGCTCACACAAATGTGGTGCTGTTATACCGTCTTCGAAACGATAAAGCGTTGTAAGATAAGTCGCATGCGGACCTTTAAGCCCGTATTTCGCCATTTCATCTGACGCTAATTTGTGCCACAGACGTGTCAGTTCAAATATCGAAAAAGAGAACTTTTCAAATCTCTCTATCATAATCCCAACTCCCTAGATGTTGAATTCTCAACATCGCGTATTATATATCAAATATCATTTACTGTCAATCGTGATTTCTTTCTAAAAAATATACACAACAAGGTGTTTTTACAGCAATGTTGACAGATACTCTCTGACCTTTTTGTCACCTTTTTCATACAGTTTTTCTTCGTCAAGAGTAGTTAAAACACCGTTTTCAACAACAACAGAGCCGTTTACGATAGTGTAATCGACAGCACCTTTGAATCCGACAGTAGAAAGCATCGACATAGGGTCAAAATCAGCACCGCAAAGCTCGACTCTTCTTTTATCGATAAGGAACATATCAGCACATTTGCCGACTTCAAGAGAGCCGATGTCACTTCTGCCTAACACCTGAGCAGAGCCATTAGTAGCCAGTTTCAGTACATCATAACCAGTCAGAGCGTCAGACGAATAAGCAAAACGCGACAAAAGATACGCTACTCGCATTTCTTCGAGCATATTAGAGCCGTCATTTGAAGCGCTTCCGTCGACCGCTAAGCCCACTTTAACGCCTCGCTTTAACATCTGCGGAATTTTTGCCACACCTGAGCTTAATTTCATATTAGAAATCGGACAGTGTGCAACACCTGTACCGCTTTTTGCTAAAAAGTCAAGTTCTTCATCGTTAAAGTGTATGCCGTGAGCGTACCACACGTCGTCACCAGTAAAACCTAAAGACTCCATATAAGAGAGTGGTCGTTTAGAGAATTTCTCTAAAGTATAGTTCTCTTCGTCGAGAGTTTCACACAGGTGGGTATGAAGTCTGACGCCATACTCACGAGCAAGTTTCGCACTTTCGCTATAGAGCTCAGAACTCGCAGAAAAAGGTGAACACGGAGCAAGGGAGAGCATACACATAGAGCCTTCACTTTTGTTGTGATACTTCTCTATAGCATCTATACTTTCTTTTATAATCTCGTCGGTAGTCTGCACCACGCTGTCAGGCGGAAGACCGCCGTCTTTTTCGGACAGATTCATACTACCTCTGGACATATACATTCTTATACCTAAGTCCTTATGGGCACTAAACTGAGCGTCCAAAAGCTTTTTAGACACACCATTAGGAAAAACATAGTGGTGGTCAAAACAGGTAGTACAACCGCTCTTTAGCAGCTCAGCCATACCGCACATAGAGCTTAAATAAACCGCGTCTTCGTCTAAGTTCTTCCACACACCGTATAGCGCTCTTAACCAGTCAAAAAGCTCGAGATTCTGCACGCTTTTTATGTTGCGTGAAAAGTACTGATAAAGGTGGTGATGAGTATTTATAAGTCCCGGATAGCATATCATATTCGTGCAGTCAATCACTCTGTCAGCTTCACAGTTTAAGCTCTTGCCGATTTTTTCAATTTTGCCCGAATTTATATAAATATCAACACCCTCAAAAACGGTATCACAGTCGTCACACGAAACAATCGTGCTGATGTTTTTTAATAACAGAGACATAGCATCCTCCACTACATTTTCTATAAAGATAAGTATAAAAAAATCCCCTGCAAAAAGCAAGGGATTTTATTCAAAAACTTATTATCTGTCTTCTCTGAAATATGCAAGGCCGAGGCCATTTGGTGGCTGATTTTCTCTCTTCTTTCGAAGGGATGTGAAAATAAGCACGATAATGGTAACAACGTACGGAAGCATATTGAACAGCTCGAGAGTTTTTCTCGAAAGGCCAGGAATATAGAGGTATACCCAGAACAGTAAACCGAAGAGATAAGCGCCCCAGATAGCGTTTTTCGGTCTCCAGATTGCGAAAATAACGAGGGCAACAGCGAGCCAACCGAGGTTTTCCATAGTGCCGTCATTAGCCCATGTACCCTTTGTGTAGTCCATAACGTAGTAAAGACCACCCAAACCCGCGATACCTGTACCGATACAAGTAGCAAGATAACGATAAGCGGTTACGTTGATACCTGCGGCATCTGCAGTAGCAGGGTTTTCGCCGACAGCACGAAGGTTAAGACCTGAACGGGTTTTGTTCATATACCACTGTGCTAAAATCGCGATAGCGATAGCTACATAAACAAGCCATCCGTAAGAGAAAATAGCCTTACCAACGATACCTAAATCAGACAAGAAAGGAATCTTAGCCATAAACGCTTTCGAAGTAGTTTCAACACGAATCTGACCTACACCGCCTGCAAAGCCGTTGAGCATACCGCCGAAGAAGTTCGCAACGCCAGAACCGAAAATCGTAAGAGTAAGACCTGTTACGTTCTGGTTAGCTCGTAATGTGATAGTCAAAAAGCTGAAAAGCAAACCGCCTAAAGCAGCAGCTAAGAATGCACATAAAATCGCGATAATAACGCAAACAATAGGAATAGGAGTCTCAACATTTTTCTCGTAGAAGAATACACCTATCAAGCTTGCGATAGCGCCCATATACATAACACCCGGAATACCGAGGTTTAAGTTACCTGATTTCTCGGTGATAATTTCACCTACAGCACCAAACATAATGATGGTACCAAAAGCGATAGAAGACTGCAGTAACTGCAATAAAGTGTTAATGTTCATATTACTGCACCTCCTTGTGACTTCTTCTGAAAATCATACGATAATTGATGAAGAACTCGCTACCTAAGATGAAGAACAGGATAATACCTGTAATCATACTTGAAACATAGTCATTGAGGTCATATTTAGAAGCGATTTCGATAGCACCTTTATCAAGGAAAACAAGAAGCAACGAAATCAGAATCATAGTAAATGTATTGAACTTTGCAAGCCATGCAACGATGATAGCAGTAAAGCCTCTGCCACCTGCAGTGCTTGTAGAAATAGTGTGAGAAGCACCGCTTACAGCAACGAAACCCGAAAGACCGCAGATAGCACCTGAAATGAGCATTGTGCGGATAATAACTTTCTTAACGTTGATACCTGCGTAACGAGCTGTGTTCTCGGAATCACCAACAACAGCGATTTCGTAACCCTGTTTAGAGTATTTGAGGTAGATAAACATACCGACTGTAATAGTCATAACAACGATAACATTCATCATATAGTCAAGTCCGAAAACAGGAGGGAACCAGCCCTCGTGACCAGTAGGGTTAATAATACCGACCGTGTTTGAGCCGATAGGATTCTCCCACAGCGCAACAAAGAACGAAGTAAGCTGAATAGCTACGTAGTTCATCATAAGTGTGAAGAGAGTTTCGTTAGTGTTCCATTTAGCTTTGAAAAGTGCAGGAAGGAATGACCAGATTGCACCAGCTAAAACAGAAGCGAAAAACATACAGATAAAGAGAAGTACAGGCGGAAGGTTCTTAAGATAAATCATACAAGCAGCAGTAGCAACGCCACCCATAAGAATCTGACCCTCAGCACCGATGTTCCAGAAACGCATCTTAAACGCAGGGGCAAGTCCGACAGCGATACATAAAAGCATCATAGTGTCACGGATTGTAATCCATGTTCTGCGGTTAAAGAATTTATAGTCTTCTTTAAAGGAGCCGAAAGCACCCTCAACCATAGATTTATAAACTTCGAGAGGATTTACCTTTATAAGAAGGTAAATAACACCACCGCAGACAACGAGCGCGAGTACAATCGAGATGATTCTGATCACGAGTGACTGCCAGAATGGCATCGAATCACGCTTCGCAATTCTTAAAAGCGGTTCTTTTTTTGTTGTAATCGCATTAGCCATCGACTTTCTCCTCCCCTCTTAAGTGTGTCATAAGAAGACCGATTTCTTCTTTTGTAGTTGTTCTAGCGTCAACAATGCCATTGAGCTTACCGTCGCATAAAACTAAAATACGGTCAGAAAGAGCGAGAAGTACGTCTAAATCTTCGCCTACGTAAATAACAGCAACGCCTTTTTCCTTCTGCTCATTCAAAAGATTATAGATAGTGTACGAAGTGTTTACATCAAGACCACGCACAGCGTACGCTGTCATAAGCACAGTAGGAGCAGCAGCGATTTCTCGACCAACTAAAACTTTCTGTACGTTACCACCGCTGAGCTTTCGAACAGGGGTGGTAATACTCGGAGTGACAACCTCGAGCTCATCCTTAACTTTATTAGCGAGATTCTTAGGACCTTTTCTTTCAGTAAAGACGAAGCCTTTTCTGTATGAACGAAGCATCATATTGTCAGACATACCCATTGAACCTACTAAGCCCATACCGAGTCTGTCTTCAGGAACGAACGAAAGTGCAACACCTAAGTTTTTAATCTGGAGTGCGTTTTTGCCGATGAGCTGTACAACGTCAGAGTCATTATCAGGAGTAACGTATTTTACAGAACTACCCGGTGCAGTTTCCTGCAAACCTGCAATAGCTTCGAGAAGTTCTTTCTGTCCACTGCCCGAAATACCCGCAATACCTAAAATCTCACCGCCGTTTGCGATAAACGAAACGTCATCAAGAGCTTTAACACCGTATTTGTTGATACAAGTGAGATTAGATACAATAAGTCTAGGCTTAGTATTCTCAGGCTCTTTTCTGTCGATTTCGAGGGTAACTTTCTGACCTACCATCATCTCTGTGAGTATCTCAACAGAAGCGTCTTTTGTGTCAACGGTGCCGACGTACTCACCTTTTCGAAGAATAGATACTCTGTCGGAAATTTCGAGCACCTCATTCAGTTTATGTGTAATAATGATGATAGACTTGCCGTCTTCTTTCATATTACGCATAACAGCGAAAAGCATATCTGTTTCCTGCGGTGTGAGTACAGCAGTAGGCTCATCGAGAATGAGGATATTAGCGCCTCTGTAAAGAGCTTTTACAATTTCTAAAGTCTGCTTTTCGGAAACGCTCATATTGTAGACCTTTTTATTCGGGTCTACTTTAAAGCCATATTTATCACAGATAGCTTTAATATCAGATGCAATCTGCTTTTTATTAAACGCGATACTTTTATCAAGACCGAGAGCAACGTTCTCAACTGCGGTGAACACATCAACAAGCTTAAAGTGCTGATGAATCATACCAATACCGAGAGAGTACGCATCCTTCGGAGAAGAAATCGACACTTCGTTTAACCCCGAACCGTCAACATCAACAAAAATATGGCCCGAATCAGGATAATAGATACCCGCGAGCATATTCATAAGCGTAGTTTTACCGGAACCGTTTTCACCGAGCAGAGAAAGAATTTCTCCCTTTTTGATGCCTAGTGTGACGTCTTTATTAGCGACAACCTTTTTGCCGAAAGTTTTAGTAATATCTTTCAGTAAAACAGCTAAATCGTTATTCACTACACATCCCCCTTTTTAAAGTTTTGTTTTAGGTAAAACACCACAGTCTAAAACTTAGGCTATCGTGTTTTACCTAAAAACAAGTGTATTATAAACTCGTAAAGGGAAGCCGATTTCTCGGCTTCCCTTCTTACGGATTACTCCGTTAATTTTAAATTAGTTTAAAAGTGTGATGCCGTCGATATCGAGTGCAAAACATGGAGCAGACTGGAAGTATGACTCGTGGAAGTAGCCATCAAATACAGCCTCATCAGCATCAGGAACGAAGTCGCCGTCTGTGTCAGTAGCGAAAGCAGACTCAACCTTCTCGCCCTTAACTGTGAATGTATCGATATCAAACACGTTGAGTTCGCCAGCCTTGATAGCAGCGATAGTCTCGTCAACCTTTTCCTGTGTGCCAGGAGCTACAGACTCGCCAAGTGGAGTGATAGCAACAGCATCGTCAGCATAACCCTTAGCCCAGTTTGTAGGAACAGCTTCGCCCTTCATAGCAAGACCGATAGCCTCTGTGTAATATACAGACCATACATTTGTAGCTGATGTGAGAGCACCCTGTGGAGCAACCTCGAGCATGTCGATGTTGTAACCGATTGAGTAGCATGTATCACCAGACTCTAAAGCAGCCTGTACAGCAGATGGAGCACCTGTTGAGTCAGCGTGCTGACCGATAATTACGCAACCCTGTGAAATAAGCTGGTTAGCTGTTTCGCCCTCTTTTGTAAGGTCAAACCAAGAGTTTGTGAACTGAACGCTCATAGCAACCTTGTCGTAAACTGACTTAATACCGAGGAAGAATGCTGTGTAACCTGACTTAACTTCAGCGTATGGGTAAGCACCTACGTAACCAACCTTAACGTTGCCGTCAGCATCAAAGTTATCAGCCTCGAGCTTGTCGTTGTCAACGAGTTCTTTAATCTTCATACCAGCAACAACACCGGATACGAATCTTGACTCATAAACAGCTGTGAAAGCGTTACAGAAGTTTGGAAGACCGGAAGCCTTAGCTGTGTCACCTGTCATAGCGATGAAAGTTACGTCAGGGAACTCTGTAGCAGCCTGCTGCATGTGTGACTGGTGACCGTATGAGTTAGAAACAACGAGGTTACAACCCTGGTCAGCAAGGTCAGCAGCTGTATCGTAACATGTCTCATCCTCTGGAATTGTGTACTTCCAGATAATCTGGTCATCAGCAAGACCTAAAGACTTAGCAGCATCTTTGATGCCCTGAATGTGAGCGTAAGTGTAACCCTCGTTCTCGTCACCGATAAGGATAACACCCATCTTAAAATCTGAGTTTGTGTCTGCCTGATCCTTTGTAGCGTCAGTTGTTGCGCCACAAGCAGCTAAAGATACTACCATGAGGATAGCAAGCATAAGTGCGATTAACTTTTTCATTGGAAATCTCCTCCTTAAAATGTTTCCTGTCGGAAATCTAAAAGTTAGCCTATCTGAAGATAGGTTCCTAACATATCAATTATACAGTAATTATTCTTATTCTCAATATCTGTAAAAGAAATATAAATTTATTATTTGTAAAAATTATCAGACATATTTTGTTGTTTTTGCACAGTGATTTTTCTAAGAAAGAATTTTAAAACTTAATTGGAATTTTATTTTTCTAATTTAGAATAATCACTGCACTTGTGTGATGTAAAATTAAAGTGATAAGTATATAATACTTATGGGGTGATATAATGAACAGCTTCATAATTAAAGGTGATTTCTGTTTTTCTAAGAGTAAAAGCGAGATAATCACAAAAGAAAACGCGTATTTACTCGTTGAAAACGGCATTTGCAAGGGATTCTTCGAGACTTTAGAAAAAGAGCACAAAACCTACACGCTTTTTGACTACACTGGACAACTCATTTTTCCGGGTATGGTCGATTTGCACACCCACGCTCCGCAGTATGCGTTTTCGGGACTTAATATGGACTTAACGCTGCTTGAATGGTTAAGCGAATGTGCTTTTTCTGAAGAGCAGAAATACAGTAACGATGATTACGCACAAAAAGCATACTCTTTGTTTTGTAACGCACTTAAAAACAGTGCTACAACACGTGCGTGTGTTTTCGCAACAATCCACAAAAACACTACCGAACTTTTGATGGATATGCTCGAAGAAACTGAACTTTTCTGTTATGTCGGCAAGGTAAATATGGACAGAAATTCACCTGATTTACTGTGCGAAAAAAGTGCAGAAATTTCAGCAGAAGAAACAGATAATTTAATAGAAAAAACTTTACATAAATATTTAAATGTAAAACCGATAATCACCCCGAGATTCATTCCGTCGTGTACCGATAAACTTTGCAAAAAACTCGGAGAAATCGCAAAAAAACACAACCTACCGATACAGTCGCACCTGTGCGAAAACAAAGACGAAATAAAGTGGGTAAAAGAACTGTGTCCGCAATCTTCAAGCTACGCGGATGCGTATAATCGATTAGGACTTCTAAACGACAATACTATTATGGCTCACTGTGTACATTTAAACGACGAAGAAATAGCACTTCTAAAAGAGAGAAACACTTTCGTCGCGCACTGTCCTAGCTCTAACTCAAACCTGAAATCAGGTATCGCAAAAATAAGGCTGTATCTCGAAAACGGGCTTAGAATCGGACTCGGAAGCGATGTTGCAGGTGGCGAAACTCTCTCGCTTTTCACAGTCATCAAAGAAGCAATCAAGATGTCGAAAATGTACTCGTACTATGTTGACGACAGCAAAGCACCGCTTACTTTCTCCGAAGTTTTTTATCTCGCAACAAAAGGTGGTGGAGAGTTCTTCGGTAAGGTTGGATGCTTTGAAGAAGGCTACGAATTCGATGCCGTGGTACTGAAAAAAAGCACTCCTTACGCTTACGATTTATCTGTCAAAGAGCGTATGGAACGCGCGGTATATTCAAACGAGGATTTAGCAGGAATATGCGCTAAATTTGTAAAAGGTAATAAAATAATATAACAAAAAGGCTTGTGCGTAAAAACACAAGCCTTTGTTTTTTATTCTATTCTTGTACCGGTGAGTCCAAGCAATCCGTCTTTTGCTTTTTTGAGCTCTGTGATAAGAGCTACTCTACCCTCTTTTGATGATACAAACTGTGCACACGCATCAACTTTTTCGTACATACTGCCTTTTGAGAAATAACCTTGTTTCAGATACTCAAAAGCTTCTTCTGCACTCATTTTGTCGATAAACTGTTCGTTTTCTTTCATATAATTTATCGCAACTTTTTCAACCGCAGTAAGAATAATGAACATCTGAGCATCAAGCTCTTTTGCTAAAAGTGCACTCACGTAATCTTTATCGATAACAGCGGACACTCCACGCAGATGTTCACCGTTTGCGTAAACAGGTATGCCACCGCCACCACAACATACAACAACATTTTTGTCCTCAACGAGCGAGCGAATAACCGCAAGCTCAATAATCTCCTGAGGCTTAGGAGACGGTACAACGCGTCTGTATCCTTTTAAGCCGTCTTTAATAAAAACATGTCCGTAGTTTTCGCTCGCAAAACGAGCTTCCTCTTTGCTCATAAATTTACCAATCGGTTTTGACGGATTCAAAAATGCTTCGTCATTCTTATCTACTCGCACCTGTGTCAGCACTGTACTGACAGGACTTATAATAGAACGCTCACGCAACTCTCTGCGCAAAGCGTTCTGCATATCATATCCGATATAAGCCTGACTCATAGCAACACACATAGAAAGCGGTGTTTTAGACTGCAAGCTGTCTTTTTCCGCAAAAAGACTCATCGCAGAATCTATCATACCTACCTGTGGTCCGTTGCCATGAGTAATAATTACTTCGTGACCACATTCGATAAGATCCGCAATCGCTTTTGCCGTTTCTTTTACAGCAAGGTATTGTTCAGGCAGGTTTTTACCGAGGGCGTTACCTCCTAGCGCTACCACTATCCTCATTTTCTCCATAATTTCACCTACATACTAAATATAAATTGCCGACAGTTTCCTGTCGGCAAATAATAATTTAAAACTCTTTTCTCTCTTTAGCTTTGTCGTTGAGCATAGAAAGAGCCTTTGCAGGGTCCTTAACTTTTGCGAGGAAAATCATAGCCGCGATGATGTATGGCTTATATGAAGCTTCCTTGTAGAGCTCTTTACGGTATCTGTCAAAAACAGAAGCTTCGACCTCACCCTCTTTGCACGAAACACCTGTGATATCAGCAGGTAAACAATGCAAGTAAAGTGCTTTACCATCCTTTGTGAGCTTCATCATTTCTTCTGTGCATTCCCAGTCTTTATGCTCAGCATTCTGCTTTAAGAGTTCTTTTTCGAGCTCTTTTATGCCATCAAAGTCGCCCTCTCCATAAAGATTTGTGCGCTTTTCCATAGCAGCAAACGAAGCCCAGCTCTTAGGATAAACGATGTCTGCGACTTTAAAAGCCTGTGCCATATCATTGCACTTTGTGAAGCTACCGCCTGATTTTTCTGCGTTTGCTTTAGCAACTTCTTCAACTTCAGGCATTACATCGTAACCTTCAGGATGAGCAAGTACAACATCCATACCAAAACGAGTAAACAGACCGATTACACCCTGTGGAACTGAGAGTGGTTTTCCATATGACGGAGAGTAAGCCCAAGTCATAGCGACCTTCTTACCCTTTAAATTCTCAACACCGCCGAACTGGTGAATAATGTGGAGCATATCAGCCATCGACTGTGTAGGATGGTCAATATCGCACTGCAAATTTACAAGTGTCGGCTTCTGTTCCAAGATACCCTCTTCGTAACCCTGTGTCACAGACTCGACAACTTCTTTCTGGTAAGTGTGACCTTTACCGATGTACATATCATCTCGAATACCGATTACATCAGCCATAAATGAAATCATATTAGCAGTTTCTCTGACTGTCTCTCCGTGTGCAATCTGGCTTTTGCCCTCGTCTAAATCCTGAACCTCAAGACCTAAGAGGTTGCACGCAGAAGCGAAAGAAAAACGTGTACGTGTGGAATTATCGCGGAAGTTAGATACAGCTAAACCGCTGTCAAAAATCTTAGTCGACACATTACGCTCACGCAGGTCTCTCAGCGCATCAGCAACCGTAAAAACAGCATCGATTTCGTCGTCACTCTTATCCCATGTGAGGAAAAAGTCTCCCTCGTACATATTCTGTGCATCAAGAGTTTCGAGACGCTTAATCAAATCATTAAATTTACTCATATTATTCACCTTGTTACTTTTTATAATTCAAAGGAATAGCAGCGTACACAGCCGCACATCTTACTAAATCTTCTTTCCAAGTTTTCTCGTTCGGTGCGTGCGCCTGTGCTTCAGCGCCAGGGCCGAAGCCGATACATGGAATACCGTATCTACCCATAATTGAAACGCCGTTTGTCGAGAATGTCCACTTGTCAACACGTGGCTCGCCGTACATACCTTTGTGGGCTTCAACAACTGCTAATGTCGCAGGGTGGTCTTCAGGGATAACCCATGTCGGGAAGTAGCACTCTGTAGGATATACAAGCCCTGTCCACGATGGACGCTCATAAGTATACATTGTAACTTCAGCGCCGTATTTCTTAACGCTCGGAAGTGTTCGCACTTCTTCTAAAGCCAGCTGCCATGTCTCGCCGTCTGTGAGTCTTCTGTCAAGCGACACAGCCGCCATATCAGCAACCGCACAGCGTGACGGAGAATTGTAGAAAGACTGTGATACAGTAACTGTACCTTTGCCCAAAAACTCGTCGTAGTGGAGTCTTTCGTTTAAGTCTCTGATTTCTCTTATAATATCAGCCATTTTGTAAATAGCATTATCACCACGTTCTGGAGCAGAGCCGTGGCACGAAACACCCTTTACTTCAACTCTGATTTCCATTCTACCACGCTGACCGCGGTAAATACCCTTGTCGGTAGGTTCGGTAATAACAACAAATTCAGGAGTAATACCGAGCTCGTTGTGAATATACTGCCAGCAAAGACCATCACAGTCTTCTTCCTGTACAGTGCCTGTAACTAAAATCTTGTATCCGTCAGGAATAAGGTCGAGGTCTTTCATAATCTTTGCGCCGTAAACAGCAGACACGAGACCGCCCTCCTGGTCAGAAGTACCTCTACCGCCGATTTCTGTATCGGTTTCATAACCCTCGTACGGATCGAAAGTCCAGTTGCTCATCTCGCCTAAGCCTACAGTATCGATGTGACCATCATACGCAATGATTTTTTCGCCGTCGCCCATCCATCCGAGCACATTGCCCATAGGGTCAATCTCAGCTTTGTCAAAGTGAAGCTTCTCCATCTCCTGTAAAATACGTTTAGAAACTCCTTCTTCTTCTGCACTTTCTGAAGGTATAGCTACTAAATCACGAAGAAATTTAGTCATATCCTTTTCGTAGCCTTCGGCTGCTTTTTTTATAGCATCAAAATTCATCGCACTAGCCCCTTTCGTAACATATGTAAAAAATATAAATTGTTAAGTAATATATGGTCGCATACATTCCTATTATCATTATATCGCACAGACGCTAAGAGTCAAACAAAAAATGTGTTTTTTACTCAAGTTTTTATTGAAATATTAAAAGTATTGTATTAAAATATACGCATAGTGTAGAATGGGTAAGTTTTTGATGTACCCGTTTTGCATAATAAACACTCATTAAAATCTCATATCAGATACAGGAGGTCAATATGATAGATTTAAAAATTAACAAAGAAGGTCTTAAACACAACATTGAAAAAGCAAGGGAAAACAACATCATCATCCCTACTTTTAAACAGATGCAGAATCCGGACACTATTCCTGAAGCTATCAAAGAAAAGTTAAGCAAAACAGGTTTGTGGGATGTTGATCCGGTTAACCTTTTCAGAATCACATGGAAAAATGAAGCAAAAGAATCAGGTGGTCTGTTCCAGGACGTACCTAACTATATCGAGCTTCCGAGCGAACTCACAGGCGTTAAAGCAAGAATCGTTGCTATGGTCGGCAAGTGGTTCCCTACAGGTTGCCACAAGGTAGGCGCTTCTTTCGGCTGTCTTGCTCCTCGTCTTGTTACAGGTCAGTTCGATGCAACAGTTCACAAGGCTGTATGGCCTTCAACAGGTAACTACTGCCGTGGTGGTGCGTTCAACTCTGCACTCCTTGCTTGTAGCTCAATCGCTATTTTACCTGCTGAAATGAGTAAAGAGAGATTCGATTGGCTCAAGACTGTTGCTGGTGAAATCATCGCAACTCCTGGTTGTGAATCAAACGTAAAAGAAATTTTCGACAAAACATGGGAGTTAAAACAGCGTGACGACGTTATGATCTTCAACCAGTTTGAAGAAATGGGTAACCCACTGTGGCACTACAATATCACTGGTCACGCTCTTGCTACTGTTTATGAAGCAATCAAACGCGACGGCGACAACTTCGCAGGTGCATGCTTCACATCAGGTTCTGCAGGCACAATGAGCTCGGGCGACTACTTAAAAGACCACTACCCTACACTTAAACTCGGTGTTGGTGAAGCTTTACAGTGTCCTACAATCTTAGACAACGGCTTCGGCGGTCACAGAATCGAAGGTATCGGTGACAAGCACATTCCGTGGATTCACAACGTTAAGAACACTGATATGGCTATCGCTATCGACGACGAAGACAGCCAGAGACTCTTAAGGCTTTTCAACACAGAAGATGGTAAGGCTTATCTTATCAACGAGTTAAAACTCGACAAAGACTTTGTTGAGAAGCTTTCATGGCTCGGTATTTCAGGTATCGCAAACATCCTTTGCTGTATCAAAATGGCTAAGTACTACGAATTCACAGAGCACGACGTTATCGGCACAGTTCTTACTGACAGTGCTGTTATGTATCAGTCAAGAATCGCAGAACTCAACGAGATGCACGGTGAATACAACTTAAAAGAAGCTGAAATCGACCATAAGCTCCATATGCTTAACTTAAAGACTGACAATCTCATAGAACTCACATACGCAGAGCGTAAGCGTGTTCACAACTTAAAGTACTACACATGGGTTGAACAGCAGGGTCGCGATGTCGAAGAATTAAACGCTCTGTGGTACGACACAAAGGGCACATGGGACTACGTACACAAGCAGGTTGACGAACTCGACGAACTCATCAACGCATTCAACGACGAAGTCGGTATCCTCAAAAACCTCTAATACTTGACAACAGGTGAATCAACAATGAAAAATGTGAAATACTTAAAATGCGTCAAGTGCGGCAAAACTTATGACGCTGTCGCTGATGCTACCACATGTGAGTGTGGCGGTATTTTAGACGTAATTTATGACTACGAATACATTAAAACTATCTTTAACAAAGAAGTTCTCGCTAAAAGAGAGGACCTCACAATGTGGAGATACAGAGAGCTTCTCCCTATCGAAGAAGACACAACTCCACAGGGACTGAGAGTCGGCAACTCTCCACTTTATTGTGTACCGGAAGTTGCACAAAAACTCGGCATCAAAAATCTCTATATCAAAGACGATGGTTTGAACCCGACTTCTTCACTTAAAGACAGAGCGTCTGCTATGGCAGTCACCAAAGCAATCGAAGCAGGTTACACTACTATCGCTTGTTCTTCCACAGGAAATGCAGCTTCTTCTCTCGCTGGTAACGCCGCTGCCGCAAAGCTTAAGACTTACATTTTCGTACCTGAGCGTGCTCCAAAAGGAAAAATTGCTCAGCTTATGATGTTCGGTGCTAACCTCACCGCGGTAAAAGGCACTTACGAGGAAACTTTCGAACTTTCTAAATCAGCTATTGACAAGTATGGTTGGTATAACCGCAACGCGGCTATCAACCCATACTTAAGCGAAGGTAAAAAGACAGTATCGCTCGAAATTATCGAACAGCTCGATTTCAACGCTCCTGACTACGTTGCTGTTTCTGTCGGTGACGGTTGCACTATCGCAGGTGTGTACAAAGGTCTTTACGATATGTACAGCGTTGGTCTTATAGACAAAATTCCACGCCTCATTTCTGTACAGGCAAGCGGTTGCTGTCCGATTAACGTAGCAGCTGATAAAGGCACAAACGAGTGGACTCCACAGGAAGAAAACACCTACGCTGACTCTATCGCAGTAGGTGTACCGAGAAACCCTGACAAAGCAATTAACGCAATTTTAGATTCAAACGGCATCTGTGTTAACGTCACAGACGATGAAATCAGAGCAGCACAGCGTTTCCTCGCAAAAGAATGCGGTGTGTTTGGCGAGCCTGCAGGCGTAACTGCTACAGCCGGTCTTAAAAAGCTGTGTGAGAGCGGTCTTATCGAAAAGGACGCGACTGTTGTTTCTATCGTTACCGGTAACGGCCTTAAGGATATCGAGAGCGCTATCGCAAACTGTCCTTCTCCTGTGTACTCAAGAAATGATTTATCAGAATTCGAAGCAGAATTTCAGAAACTCGGCATTACTGTCGAGTAATTCAAGGGAGCTTTTATGAGCATTGTCATCGAAAAAATACTCAGCAACGATGTAGTTTTCAGTAATGAGGATTATATATCTGACCGAGTGCTTTTTAACTACATTGAAGGTGCACGTCAGTATGATTCAACACAGTTTTACTCAGACCACAAGCACGTCATCATCTGTAGAAAAGATAATAAAAACAGCGTGTGGATATGGACAGACAACGAAGTGTCAAACGACAAAGAGGCTATGGTTACCATCGCCAACATCGTTAAAGATTTCGCCATACCTAACCTTCAGTTTTTCACAAAACCTGAAATTGCACAGATTTTCTCTGATATGTACGCACTGTCAATTTGTGACTTTGATTATCAGGTAAAAAGCGAATATTCGCTCGGTGCGTATAAATTCACATCGAAAAAGCTGCCTCAGACAGACGAAGTTTCTGTTCTCAAATATAATAAAAAATTCAGCGACGAACTTATAGACTTTTACATGTCACTTAAAGAGGAGTTTCGCTGGGATGACGAAAAAGTTAAGAGAATGTGCAATAAATACGCAACACTCAACACATATTTACTGCTGAAAAACGGCGATATAAAATCTGTTTGTGTAGTAAGCGATGACGATGGAGATTATTCCTCAATCCGTTCAGTCGCAACAAAAATTGACGAACGTAACAAAGGCTACGCGACAATGCTTACAAATATCGCATCACAAAACTGCGAAAAGGGTGGAAACGAAAAGATAATGCTATACGCTAACAACGCAAACTTAAGCGCTGTGTCCACTTTCAAAAAAGCAGGCTACGAGCTTGTCGGCAACATCCACCTCATCAAAAGCTAAATAAAAATTAAAGCACCGATTTTACTCGGTGCTTTTTTTACGTTTATTTTAAATTTGAAACAGAGCGTTTTACATATTTGCCTTTATTTTCGAGCACTACCTCGCCGTTTTTTACTACCTCTTTACCACGGAGGAACACGATATCCACTCTACCCTTTGTTCGTACTCCCTCGTATGGGGAGTAGTCGCTTTTGCTGTGGTGAGTGTTTTTTGAAATAAATCCGTCAGCTTTAGGGTCGAATACAACGATATCAGCGTCACTACCCACTCGGATTACACCCTTTCTCGGATACATTCCGTAGAGCTTCGCAGGATTTTCACTCAGGAGCTTACACATCTGCTCTAGTGTGATTTTTCTTTTACACACACCATAGGAATACATTAGCACAGGTCTTGTCTCAACGCTAGGCAGACCATTCGGCATTTTCGAAAAGTCTTCGAGTCCTGCACTTTTCTGCTCGAGAGTAAACGAACAGTGGTCAGTAGCAATAGTCTGGATATCCCCACTTTTCAGAGCTCGCCATAATGAAGCGTTATCGCTTTTTGTTCTAAGCGGTGGTGAACAAACAAAACGAGCACTTTGTAAGCCTTTTTGCTCGTAGCGTGTTTCAGCAAGCAGTAAATACTGAGGACAAGTTTCGACATAAACCTTAGCACCATTTGCGCGGTGCTTTTTTACTACCTCTTTACCACGGAGGAACACGATATCCACTCTACCCTTTGTTCGTACTCCCTCGTATGGGGAGTAGTCGCTTTTGCTGTGGTGAGGGTTTTTTGAAATAAATCCGTCAGCTTTAGGGTCGAATACAACGATATCAGCC
>JAZSFG010000156.1:0-5136 GCA_045532065.1 Ruminococcus sp.
GCAAGATTATATTTCTCTTTCAGAATATTAAGCGTGTCGATAACCCCTTGATACATCGACGCTCCGTGTTTTTTAAGGTACTCCTGCTCACACTTAAAAATCTCGTTAATCAGGCTTTCTGCCTCGTCTTTTTTAACGTCGACAAAGAAATCATCCATAAACTGCGCCTTGTTTTTTCCCATCAGCGAGCTCATTATTTCTTTCGTCATAACTAACTTCGGGCAGCGTTTTTCTAAAACCGAGTTCCAAATTTTTACGACCACTTCGCTTGTATCCCACAGCGTACCGTCTAAATCAAAAATAATAGCCTTCATATTATCACCGAAACTATTATACCACCACTTACGCACAATTTAAAGTACTAATGTTATCCGTCATTTTTCACATAATAACGGTGTAATCTTTGTGTAGAATTAAGTTTCTTAATATGGTACAATATTTTATATGTATAGGAAAGGGTGACCATAATGGTAATCAAAGACATAATAGATATTTTAGAAGGCGAAGTTATCTGCGAGGGTAATCTCGACCACGAAATCAAAACTGCGTGTGGTTCTGATATGATGAGCGATGTTTTAGCGTTTGTTAAGGACCAGTCAGTACTGCTGACAGGTTTAGTTAACCCACAGGTAGTAAGAACTGCCGAGATGATGGATATGGCGTGCATCGTTTTTGTTAGAGGCAAAACTCCTGACCAGTCAATCATCGACTTGGCTAAACAGCGTGAAATCACTCTGATTAAAACCCGTTTTCGTATGTTTACAGCGTGCGGTTTACTGTATTCTAACGGTCTTTCGGGAGGCTGTGACGTATGAGCGCAATTCACTTAAGATATGAAGTGCCGGGGGACGACTTCACCCGTGCTGGAGAGGCTTCGGGCGCTGTGAAAAAGCGTCTTAAGGCTTTAGGCTACAACTCTGACGCTATAAGAAGAGTAGCAATAGCTATGTACGAAGCTGAAATCAATATGGTTATCCACGCTGACGGTGGATACTGCGACGTTGATATCTACCCTGACAAGGTCGAGATTTTGCTCGCCGACAAGGGTCCTGGTATTCCTGACGTTGAAAAAGCGATGCAGGCGGGATTTTCTACCGCTCCTGATAACGTGCGAAACTTAGGCTTCGGCGCAGGTATGGGTTTGCCTAACATCAAAAAATACACCGACGAGATGCGTATTGAAACCGAAATCGGCGTCGGCACAAACCTTTACTTAACCGTTAAGGTTAACGAAGCATAAACTTTAACATAATTTTGCAAAATACTAAAATTTACATAAGAGGTGTGGAAAATGCAAAAGTATTTTCACTCCGTAGAGCTACAAGCAGACAAGTGCTGTGGTTGCACTAACTGCTTAAAGCGTTGCCCTACTGAAGCTATACGTGTCCACGACGGAAAGGCTACTATCCTCAAAGACAGGTGTATAGACTGCGGTGAGTGTATCCGTATTTGCCCTCACAGAGCAAAGCGTGCCCACTCTACCCCACTTGAAGAAATTGAAAATTACAAAATCAAGGTTGCGATTCCTGCTCCTGCACTTTTCGGACAGTTCTCAAACCTCGACGACATCGACATCGTTTTAAACGGACTTCGAGCTATCGGTTTTGACGTTATTTTTGAAGTATCCCGTGCGGCAGAGCTCGTTTCTGAAGCTACACGAAAGCTAATTAGAGAAGGAAAGCTCAAGACTCCGATTATAAGCTCGGCGTGTCCTGCTGTTGTCAGACTTATCAAAATCCGCTTCCCTGATTTGTGTGAAAACGTTATGCCTATGCTTGCTCCGATGGAGATTGCGGCTCGTCTAGCACGAGAAGAGGTGAAAAAGCACACAGGACTTTCTGACAATGACATCGGTGTGTTCTTCATCACTCCGTGTGCTGCAAAAGTTACCGAGATTTCATCCCCGACAACAGGCGAAAAATCCGCGTGCAATGGCGCTATCGCTATATCGAAGATTTACCCCCAGCTTACACAGGCGATGGATAAATTAAAAGTCATCGAGCCTATCGCAAACTCGGGATTAATCGGCGTTGGCTGGGCGACAAGCGGTGGCGAAAGTGCCGCTATGCTCGGCGATAAATATCTCGCTGCCGACGGAATCGAAAACGTCATCCGCGTACTTGAGGGACTCGAGGACGACAAAATCCACGACGTCCATTTTGTCGAGCTTAACGCGTGCAATGGTGGTTGTGTCGGCGGTATCTTAACCGTTGAAAATCCGTATGTCGCACAGGCGCGTATACATAACCTTCGAAAGTATCTTCCTGTTTCTTTAAACCATTTAGACTCTGACTTTGACATAAGCGAGTTTATGTGGAAGGGTGAGCTTGAGTTCAACGGTGAGGGATTCCGCCTTGACGAGGATATTTTCAAAGCGATGGACAAAATGGAGCAGATGGAGAAAATTTGTGACACCTTACCTGGTCTTGACTGTGGCTCGTGCGGTGCTCCTACCTGCCGTGCTATGGCTGAAGACATCGTAAAAGGTATCGCAAAGGAAACCGACTGTATCCACAAATTAAAGAAACACATCCAGAATGTCTACGAACAACTTAAAGGCACTTTCTAGTTTGGAGTTACTATGAACATAAATGAAGCAGTAGAAAAACTTAATCTGAATATTCTTGTAGAAGGCGATATGGACCGCGATATCACCGATTGTTACATCGGCGATTTACTTTCATGGGTTATGGGAAGAGCGAGTGAAGACTCAATCTGGCTTACAGTAATGGGTAACATTAACGCTGTGGCTGTAGCAACGCTTGCTGACGTTTCGTGCATCGTTCTGGTTGAGAATTCGACTTTAGACGAAGAAGCGAAAGCAAAGGCTCAGGCTCACGGTGTCACAATTTTAGGCAGTGAAGAAAACGCGTACAATCTCGCGACTAAAATCTACAAGTTATTAAAATAAAATGAAGTACTACTACGATTTACACCTGCACTCGTGTCTGTCGCCGTGCGGTGATATGGATATGACACCGAATAACATTGTCGGTATGAGTAAGCTCTTAGGACTTGACGTTATCGCGCTTACTGACCACAACAGCAGTCAAAACTGCGAAGCTGTGATGAAGCTAGGAGAAGAAAACTCGCTGTGCGTTATTCCGGGTATGGAGCTTACCACAGCGGAAGAAATCCACGTTGTGTGCCTCTTCCCGACTTTAGAGAAAGCACTCTTGTGGGGTGAGTACGTCAAAGAGCACCAGATGAGTTTTCCTAACCGCGCTGACATCTACGGTCGACAGGTAATTATGAACGAAAAAGACGAAGAAGTAGGCGAAGTCGAAAATCTGCTGATTTTAGCGACTGATATCTCGGTTATGGACGTTAAAAAACTTGTCGAAAGCTACGATGGCGTGTGCTACCCTGCACACATCAACCGCGACAGTATGTCGATAATCGCATCACTCGGTGACATTCCGCCTGAGTGTGAGTTCAGCTGTGCTGAGGTTTCGTCTTCGGGTGATGTCGAGAAGTTAAAGCAGCTCTACCCTATTTTAAACGATATGCTCATTGTCAGGGACTCTGATGCACACTATTTAGAGAATATGAAAGACGCTCAAAACTACTTTGAGCTAGACTCGCTGTCAATAGAGTCGGTGCTTGAAAAACTTAAGAATAAATGATATAAGACTCCTCTGTTTTCAGGGGAGTTTTTTGTTTGCCTCCCTCTGATGAGGGAGGTGGATTTTGCGTAAGCAAAAGACGGAGGGAGAGAAGACCGGTTAATTATAACTTTGTATTTTTCTCTCCCTCAGTTTCACTAACGCTCAAAACTGCCCCCACTAAGCAGGAGTCTTTTCTTTGAGAAAGCACTCACGCTCGTTTTAATTCTAATTTCGAATTATACCTACTTTTCCTTGTGACATCATACAAGCGGTTTCAGCAGTTAGTCTGTGCTAACTGTAACATTATACAAAAAGTTTGACAATTTTTTGACAATTTTCTTAATTTTTAGTCTGATTTTCCTCTTTTTCGTATAGACAATCGTGTCTTTCTATGCTATAATTTATGCGTGTGCATATACGAATTTTTTTGCTACAATTCAAGTACATAATTTTCTAATCAGGAGGAAAAAAGATGCTTAAAAAAATCAGTAGTATCCCATTTGCGGGTACACCTGAGCAGGAAGCAGAGCTCAAAAAGGTTATCGCTAAACACATCGATGATCCGGGCGCTGTAATGCCTGTACTTCAGGAGGCACAGGATATCTACGGCTATCTTCCAATCGAGGTTCAGACTATGATTGCAGAAGGCCTTAATGTCCCACTCGAAGAGGTTTACGGCGTATCTACTTTCTACTCTCAGTTCGCTTTGTCCCCTAAGGGCAAGTACAACATCTCTGTATGTATGGGTACAGCATGCTACGTTAAGGGTTCGGGAGACGTTTTAAACAAGCTCTCCGAGGAGCTCGGTATCGAGGCTGAGGAGTGTACTCTCGACGGTCAGTTCTCACTTACTGCTTGTCGTTGTATCGGTGCTTGCGGTCTTGCACCTGTTATCACTATCAACGATGATGTATACGGCCGTCTTACAGCAGACATGATTCCGGACATTCTCAAAAAATACAAGGACTAATTTATGAGAGAGTTATCTCTTAACGTCATGGACATTGCACAAAACTCTGTTGTCGCAAACGCAACGCTAATCACTATTACAGTTAACGAAAGCGACAAAGACGATTACCTCGATATTTTTATCGAGGATAACGGAAAAGGTATGACAAAAGAGCAGGTGCAAAGTGTCATAGACCCGTTTTTCACCACGCGTAAAACACGAAAGGTAGGACTTGGTATTCCGCTATTTAAAATGGCAGCAGAGCAGACAGGCGGAAACCTCACTATTGAATCAGAAGTTGGAGTCGGCACTAAGGTGCACGCACATTTTGTAAAATCGAGTGTTGATATGACACCTTTAGGTGACATCAACTCTACTATTAAGATTCTTATCCAGTGTAACCCATACCTTGACTTTGTGTTTAACCACTCGACCGATATTGGCGAGTTTACGCTTGACACCCGGGAACTTAGGGAGGTTTTAGGTGAAGACGTACCGCTTTCTACTCCGGACGTACTCGAGTGGATCGGCGGATTTTTAGAAGAACAATCTGACATAATATACGGAGGTGCTTAAAGA
>JAZSFG010000094.1:0-11954 GCA_045532065.1 Ruminococcus sp.
GGTTCACTCGTTGCAGGTTGTAAGGAATCTCCTGGAGACACAGAAATTTACCAGGGCAGACAGTTCAAAGTTTATCGTGGTATGGGTTCACTCGGCGCTATGAACAAGGGTAGCTCCGATAGATATTTCCAGGCTAAGAACCAGAAGTACGTTCCTGAAGGTGTTGAAGGTCGTGTACCATTCAAGGGCCCTCTTTCTGATACAATCTATCAGATGATCGGTGGTCTTAAATCCGGTATGGGCTACACTGGCTGTGCTACTATCGAAGAGCTTCATAACAAGGCTCAGTTCGTGAAAATCACAGGCGCAGGTCTCAGAGAAAGCCACCCACACGATATCCAGATTACAAAAGAAGCTCCGAACTATTCAACAAACGGTTAATTTGTTTTCTGACACTACAAATAAAAATTTAAGGCTCCCTTATTGGGAGCCTTTTTTTATATGTATTTTTTTATTCCTGGAATAAGCTTGAGTATAGCTGTTGGAATTGCGCAGCCTATAAAGATAACAATCTGCCACAAAACAGTGAGCAGGAATATATGTTCAGAGTTTGGCACATGCTCTAAGTAGAACGGCTTAGTCACAAACATAACAAGGTCTGATAAGAGATAAATGCCGAAAGTAAGCGAGCCGAAGTAGCAGATAACTTTTGAGAGCTTTTCTTTTGTATTAACAACTGTCGAAATGTACTTAAAAATAACGTAAAAACAGAAAGCGCTCGATAAAATGAGTAGGTTTTCTCTGTTGTCGAGCAACAGATACTTTTTCGGATTTAAGTCGTACAAGTACTTTGTGTACAGCACTTCGAAAGCGATGACGAAAATAAAGATTGCACATGATGCTAAGCACGCTTTCAGGTCAATTTTCATATACTTTTCGACGTAAAATCCAGCGAAAACTATACCAAGAAGCGGTACAAAGAAAGTTTCGGTTAGATATGTGTTCAGCGTAAAGTTGAAGAAAACTTTGAGAAGCGGAAGCGTACCCATAAAAACTACTGAAACAAGAAGAAGATACTGTGTTGCTTTTTTCGAGAATGCTTTTGCCATACGCTGGAGTATCGGTAAAAGTACGAGCAATCCGATGTAGGTGTACAGATACCATATTGCGTTGTTTGTACGCTTCGTGAAAATAGTTGTAAAAAATTGGGAAATGGTAATGTTGTCAGGCTGTAATCTGTTAAGGTATAGAAAATAAATAACTGACGAAATAAACAGTACAACTACCATTCGGAGGACTCTCTCGTATGACTTCTTTGGTTTATCAATTTTCTGTAAAAGCAGTCCGCCCATTATCATCAAAAATACAGGTACTGCGATTTTTGATAGAAAAAAGTAAGTGAGCGATAGATACCACAGCGGACTTTCCGGTTCACTGTATTTCATGAATATATTACTGTTTGTGTGGTTGACGATTACGAAAAACGCCGCAATAATACGCATAACCTCGATGTAGGTTTTGCGTGAAGCACTTTGTCTGAGAGTTGTTTGCTCAGGTGGTGCTTGAATTGTTTTGCTGTGTTTAAGTTTTGTTTCGGTCATAGAATCACTCCGATAGAAATCTAAAAAGAGTGTAGCATATTTGTAGCTTTTTGTAAATATGTGTCTTACTTAGTAAAAACGTGTAAAAAAATAAAAGCCTTCCTGAAAAAGGAATGGCTTTGAGCCTCGGCGCTTAAATTAAAATAACCCTTGACTGTTGTTTCTTTACACATCAGTCAAGGGTTATTTTAGGTCGTTCTTAATATCTAACTTCATATTATCCTCTCTTTCTTAATATCGTCGCTTTCAACTACTCTTTACTACTTGGTGCTTTTTAGCCGTCGCGTCATTCTCATTTGAGAAACACCTTTTGTTAATTTTGTATTCAGCTTTGTGGCTTTTACATCGTTCAAAATTCAGATGTTGTATTATTATAAAAAGGAGTCTTACGTCTTATGTTTACGGATTTTTTGCTAAGGTGATTTTTTATATGTATTCATCTGAAGTTTGCCGTAAGTGGTGTTTAAGCCTTTTGTATTACTTGTACATTGGACTCGCCCTCCTCTTTTCATCTATAATATAGCACACATTTTGAGCAATTTCAATATGTAATTTTGTATAAAGTATACAATAAATTATAGTGCAAATCGGAGATTTCGTTCATTTATGCTACAAAAATTAGCAAAACCCGTTGACTTTATCTTAACCTTTGTGCTATGATGATACTGTTGGGCGGTCTGAATGACCGACCTTTTTTACTGCCACCGGGTAGAGAAATGCGTATATTGCATTCGTAAAGTATCGTTAGGTCTTAGAAGATACTTGCGGATGCTTATTTTTTTGGAGGAAAGTATGTTGAAACAAAATCCGTTTAAACAGCTAAGTCGCTTTGAGTGGGTTCTGTGGTCTGTTTCGATTGTGACAGTTGTTGTGTCGTTTCTAATATCAGGTAAAGGCGCGTGGCTTGAAATGATAGCGTCAGTAATCGGAGTAACAGCCCTGATTTTTGTCGCAAAAGGAATGATTATCGGTCAGGCAATGACCGTGCTTTTCTCTGTATTTTACGGCATAATTTCCCTGCATTTTCACTACTGGGGTGAAATGATAACCTACCTGTTTATGTCAGCGCCGATTGCTTTTATCGCTACTGTTGAATGGATACGACATCCGTACAAAAACACGGATGTTGTTGAGGTCAGCCGTGTTTCTAAAAAGCAGATTTTTCTTATGAGCGCGCTTGCTGTGGTTGTGACGGGTATATTTTATTATTTACTTAAATTCTTTGATACTCCGAATTTGTTTTTCTCTACTCTTTCAATAACTACGAGCTTTGTTGCGTCATACCTGACTTTTCTGCGTTCTCCGTATTACGGTGTCGGCTATGCGCTAAACGATGTTGTGCTCATCGTTTTGTGGGCACTCGCGAGCATTCAGGACATAAGTTATCTTCCGATGGTCGCGTGTTTTACGATGTTTTTATTAAATGATGTGTACGGATTTCTTAACTGGCGCAGATTAAAAAGGGAACAAAAATTAAACAAATAAGAAAAGCCACCCCATGTGGGGTGGCTTTATATTTTTAGTATGCTGCGTAGCTTAACAAAGAAACACCGGCAAAAAATCCGAAGATAATGAAGAGATAAATGAGAATCATAATAATACTTGCTACGATACCTATGATATTGAAAATCATACCCTTCTTCGCTTTTTCTTTAAGTGAAGGAGATTTCATACCGAGAACACCTAAAACGACGCCCACAATTGCTACTTCAGATGAAACAAAATCAACATAAGGCACGAAAGCACAAATGATGCAGACGATACCGATGATGTAGCTGACATTAGCGAAAATCTGCCACAATTTGTTCTCTGGTGGTGTGAGTGGCTGAGCATAAACAACCTGTTGTGGTTGTGTGTGTACGGTTTCTGTATAAACTTCGTTTGATGTGTAAGGTGTCTGTTCGTTCATAAATATTACCTCCAAAAGGAATTTGATTATAAATTAGTAAAGACCGAGTTCGGTCGCATAAAAAGCGAACATCAGTATCGTCAGAGGAATTGCGATAATGTTAAAAACCCTTCCTACAATACTTCTGCCTCTGTACAAACGAGACTTTTTGCCAAAAAACGAAAGAAAAAAAGCAATGACGGAGCAAAAAAACGTGATAATCTGCAGATATGGGATGAAAGCACCAACCATACCGATAATGCCTAATTGCAAACTTGCTTTTGCGCATTCTTGCCAGATGCGTCGCTCTTTCTTTTCAGGCTTATTTTCGTTTTTTACAGGTTGAGTGTAAGGTGTGTTGTCGTCAACAGGCACAAAGGTCGTGACAGTCCCGTTGTTTGGGGTGAATGGATTATGACCACATACAGGAGCATCTTCAATTGGTGTGTATCCTTGGTCGATGCCGACTGAGTCGACGCCAACTCCGACATCAGAAATGTCAAACTCAATATTTTCCGCCATAATCATCCCTCCATACTATAATAACTACGATTATGATATCACGATTTATATGTTTAATCAAGCAAATGGTAAATTATAGCCACATAAAACAAAAATCAGCCACACATTACGTGTGGCTGGAAAATCCCTTAGATTCCGAGAAGAGCGGCATAAACGCCCATAAATATAATACCGACTACAGTGCCGATGATGCTCCAGACAAAACCTGTCTTAGCTTTAGCGTACATATCAGGGTCCTTTTTGCCGAGTATACCGAAAACAATACCTGCAATTGAAAGATAAACTGTAAAGTTGTTGAGACCAGGAACGAAAGCACAACCGAAACCTACAAAGCCGAAAATGAAGCTGAGTTTTGCGAAAATCTGCCACAATTTGTTCTCTGGTGGTGTGAGTGGCTGAGCATAAACAACCTGTTGTGGTTGTGTGTGTACGGTTTCTGTATAAACTTCATTATTATTTGTGTAAGGTGTTTGTTCATTCATTTTTATGCGCCTCCGTTAAATGTATAAACCTAATGTTTCTAAATATAATGCAAACATAACCCAGAACATAACAAAGGCTATGCTGTTGACTATAATGCCAATAACTTTTCTGGTTCTGCTAGCACGAATGTTGATCGAGAGCATAGAAAAAACAAAGCCTGCAACACTGAGATAAACTGCGACAAATTGGAAATACGGGATAAATGCACTGATTAAACTGATAAATCCAATCGCAAAGCCGACTTCGCCTAAAATGCGCCGTTTACTGATTCTGCTTTTATTATTCTGAGGGTTTACATATGGTTTTTGTTGTGTAGAATCTGCATCTACAGGAACAAAAGTATCGATTCTATCCTTTCGAGGAGTGGAACCATTACCGGATTTTCCGTTGTAGACAGGAGCATCTTCAATCGGATAGCATCCATGGTCAATACCGACACAATCGACACCAATACCGATGTTATCAATATCTAGCTGTGTATTCTCTGACATAATATACCCCCTTTTTTGAATTATTATAATGATATCACTATTTATGTTTTAAATCAAGCAAACATTAATTTATAGAAAATAAAATCAGCCACACAATACTGTGTGGCTGAAAAAAGATTATTCATTACTATAAATAACGCTTAACACTATACAAGTTTTTAATATGAAAGCTTAGATAATTTATAAAAAGCCAATCATATTAATATCCGTATTCTTCCGCTTTTTCGGTGATCATTTTCAAAGCTTCTGATTCATCCATCAGTTGTTCGTTATTAAGACCATCCTCAATTTCAACTTGTCGATTCAGCGGGCATCCCACTATACATAAAGAGCTGAAAGTAATGTCTTTAAGAGTTTGCAAAGTTACTTCAGTAGGAAAATCAACTAAACAAGTCCATCCGTCCAGACCTTTTAACGATGCAAGATCCAGCTGAGAATTACCTAACAGTGCCAGTTGGTTGAAAGTGCAATTTTGCTGTAGTTGGATTTCTGTCAGGTTATTGTTGCATAAATTAACAATAGGATAGCTGTCCGCTTCGAATGTAATATCTCCTTCTTCAATAGATTCAAGGCGATTGTCGGACAGGTTCAAGTAAGGTGAACCTATTAACAATAGACCTGATATATCTTCTATATAGTTATTAGAAGCAGAAAGTGTTTTCAAATTCGTTTTTTCCTGTAACCAATCAAGGTTTTTTAAGTGGTTATCGTTAACATAAACAGTTTGTAGCTCCATAGCACCTGAAAGACAGCTCAAATCCGATATTACGTTATCAGAAAGGTAGATTCTCTTGAGGCAAGTGTTACTTTGAGCAAGTACACTTACATCAGTAAGACGATTACAACTGAGATCTACAACTGAGAGTTTTGATGTGTTATTAAGTCCCGATAAAGAGTAAATTTCATTACCGCTAAGGCTCAGCTCTTCAAGATAAATCATAGTTTCCAGAAAAGAGGTGTCCTGTAGTCCGCATCTGTCTGCATATAGCGTTCTTATTTTTTCAAGACTTTTGAGCCAATGGAAGTCTTTGATATTAGTATCGCTGATATTAAGATTAACTAAGGTGTCAGCACAAGCTCGTAATGCAGTTAAGTTTGTAAGTTGCGGGTTACCGCTGACACAAAACTCAGTGAGCTTCCCAACCGTTGAAAAATCAATGGAAGAAATCTGCTCATCTGTGATATTGCAATTATTAAGCTCTAAAACTCGTAATTTGTCTGTAGCTAGCATGCTTAAATCCTGTGCTTGTATATCACAGTTTGTGATACGGATAGTATCCAACTCTTTGAATTTTGTAAAATTGTCCAGATCACCTTGATTTAGTGTAACATTTTCTAGTTTGATAGAATAGTCGTTAACTTTAAATTTTACACCGCCAATGTTAATCTTATTTGGAAGTAACATGATAATCAAAAGTGTTATAGACAGTAGTATACTGCCTAGAATAACAGGTATCAGGAATTTCTTTTTCTTTTTGTTCTTTGGCTTCTTTTTTTCTGTTACAGGTTTTGGTTTAGGCGTGGCAACAGGAGTTTGTGGGATTGGTTCTTGCGGGACCGCCTGTGGCTCTTCTACCTTCGGCGGTGGGGTTATATTCAGTAGCTTCTGAATATCTGCAGTCATACGTTCAAGAGCCTCTTGCGGATCACGAAAAGCATCATAGTGCTGTACGTTTGTTAAGTAAAAGCTGAAATCGTTTCGAAGAGGGCAATTTTCGAGTATGTATGGCATAATTATTTTGCCACAGTTTATGGCCTGATCAAGTTCTCGAGGAACCCATTTGGATTCCTGAGCTTTTTCAGTCAGTATGAGAAGGAATACACCGCAGTTACGGATAGCCTGCGGAATTTCCTGAGCATAGCTCATACCACCGCGGATAGACATAGGTGCCATCCAACAAGTAATATAGTTTTCTTCCAAATGATTTTTTACGGCAATTGCCTTATCAAAGTCTTCGACTTTATAGCTGATAAATACATGTTTGTTATTGTCCATAAAGATCACTCCTGAGGAAATGATATCCCCTTTATTAAGATAGTTTTAATTTATCATAAAGATAAGCAGTTTGCAAGCACAGATTTATTCAGGTACAAAAATGATGAATAGTGGCTAAATCGCTTATTGACAACGCCATAACAAACCAGTAAAATGCAGGTATAAAGGAGGTATGAGATTATGATAAATTATGAATTTTTTCCGATGTTGATAAAGGGTTTAGGCACTGACTTACTGATTACTATTTTGGCGGTGATTTTTCCGTTGATTGTTGGTGTTGGTCTTACCGTGCTTATGCATTTCACCAGAAAAAGTGCTTTACCTAAGATTTTTCGTTATATTTCAATTTTGACGGAAGGATTATGCCCTGTATGCATATTGCTGATGACATATTTTACTCTTCCTCAGATTTTGCAGTATTCGCTCGCGATAAAGCCTGCTTTTGCTTCCGGCGTGGCTCTTTCGTTGTGCTTTATGGGCTATATGGCTTTTCGATATGACGAGCGAGATTCTTTGGTAAAAAACATAGTTGTAAATGGTATCGGCTTGGTGGCTGATATGCTCAAGTGGTGTTTTGGTGTTGCGTTCCTGATAGGAGTATCTGATTTAATCAGTGCAGCCAGAAACTACGCAGCATCGACTTATCTGTTTTTTATGCCGTATTTTTCGGTGACAGTTATTATCTTTTTAATTTTGGCAGTTCTTTATATAATTCGACAGATTTGTAAAGATTTTATTAAATAATAAATTAACATTAAGTAACGCTCTGAGTCTTTTGACCCAGAGCGTTTTATGTTTTCTGTATATTATTAAAGCGAATTTTAGCGCTAATCACAGTTTGCCTACGAGTCTTAATTGGATGGCTGAAGCGTCGAGTACAGTGATTTTATTATCTTGATCAAAATCAGCGGAAATCAAGGAGTTTTCCTGTAAATCTTTCTTTCCGACCAGAAATAACTGGATTAGCGAGGCATCCAAAACAGAGAGTTTGCCGTCACAGTCAGTGTCGCCTCTCAGACAATCGATGATGTTTATAGTGACAGTTGAGTAGGTTGGATTAGACCCGTTTGTATATACACAGCAGCTGATGGTGTAAGCTCCGACATCCTTTAGATATCCCGGAATTCTGCTGTAATAGTTATTGTGGTTTCTGTAGAAATTGCCGAGTTCTTCAATACTTGTGCACGAATTTGCGTAGTCAAAAGATTCGCCTTTGGAGTATCTGACGACATAGTCATCAGCACCGTTTACAACAAAAACTGGCTCATCTTTGACTTCGTTACCTATGTAAACCTTGCTGTATCCATCGGTAGTTACGGTAAGGTCGAAGCCTTCAAGCGCTACAAACTTGATGTTTTTTTCTTGGCAGTATTTTTCTGCACAACTGTTTTTATAGCTGTAAATTGTCATATCACTCGGTACATTCAAAAACATTTCTTTGTCTGAAAAATATGTCGTTGGATTCAACCACCTTAATTTTCTGGGAAACTGTACCGACAGAGCCCTTTGCGGTGATAGTAGAAGTGCCGTCACTAAGTGCTGTAGTAACTGTACCGTCGAGCGAAATTACCGAATTGTTGCTGTTGGTCCAAGTGAAGTTTTTACCGTCAATATTAAAGTAGGTGTCATTAGTTAAAGGGTTTTTACCTAGTACATCCAATCTTTCTGTATCTGTACAGTATATTGTGTTAGGTAAAGAAACAGAAAAATTGTATGATTGAGCGCCCAGAGAAACATTGAATGTTTTATCTGTGTTTTCAGGAGGGGACGAAAGTTTTGTCAGATTGCTTTTACTAAAAACCTGAACCCAATAATAAACATTATTGTGAACAACACAACCTACGCCCATAGATTTATAGTTTTTGTTCATGATATTAGCAAGATGAGCGGATGAGTTTGTCCAGCTTTTCATCGCTTTTTCCGGAGTAACGTATGTAAAGGTGATATTTTCTGCGTTGATTTTGCTGTTAATAGTAAAACAAGATGAACCGTCAGGTCTTGTGTGGTCATACTTAACAGCAGTTTCTACGGCACGTTGCATAGCGTTGTTGAGCAAGGTTTCGTTCATCTTAAGCGATGCAACTCCGCTATCAGCTCTAAGTTGATTGACCTGATTCAGTATTTCAAATGCGTAGTCATAGCGACAGGTAGCCTGAAGTTTTACGGTAACACTTGCAGCCTGTGTAGACATAGCGGTGAACAAAGAAGACAACAGTAAAATAAGAACTAAAAACAAAGAGGCTATTTTTTTCTCGTGTTCATAAAAACATCCTTTCTGCTATGAACTTTTGTGGAATATTTCTCCTGATAATATAACACCTTGGTTTATAAAAAATGTAAAGAGAATAAAAAATAAAAGGACAGATACCTACTGGTATCTATCCTTTTATGGTGCCGGTGACCGGACTTGAACCGGTACGATCGCAATGATCGAGGGATTTTAAGTCCCTTGTGTCTGCCTATTCCACCACACCGGCGGTTAAATAAGCGACCCCTGCTTTTGCAGGGGTCGTAGTGGTGACCCGGACGGGAATCGAACCCGTGTTACCGCCGTGAAAGGGCGGTGTCTTAACCGCTTGACCACCGGGCCATTTGGTAGCGGAAATAGGACTTGAACCTACGACACTTCGGGTATGAACCGAATGCTCTAGCCAACTGAGCTATTCCGCCGTACATACTAAACAAATTAGCAAAAACGATTATATTATAACTTTTCCCATTTGTCAAGTTTTTTATAAATTCTTTTTAAAAAAAGTTTTATTTGTGAAAAACCCTCCCTGTAAAGGGAGGGTGAATATATACTATTTCTGATGCGAACATCGCTTTTCTACGTCGACTTCGTCTACTGCAGAAATACAAACTCGACTTTGTGAGGGCTACGAGCCCTGGCGCTTCTTACAGCATCGCGGCGCCGATGATACCTGCGTCGTTGCCGAGTGTTGCGGCACAGATGTATGTCTGCTTTTCGTTATGTTTTGTGATTCTCTCAGCTTCAACGATAGCACGTACAGGGTTTAAGAGGTTGTCGCCCTGTTTACTTACACCGCCACCGATACAAAGTACGTCAGGCTGGAAGATGTTGATAACGTTTGTGATACCGCATGCGAGATAGCTGATGTACTCGTTTACAACTGCGATACCTGTTGGATCGCCAGCGATCTGAGCATCGAATGCTGTTTTACCTGATACGTTGTTGATGTCACCTTCGCAAAGGTTGAGCATATATGAGAATTCAGGCTTTTCGTTACGGATAGCGTCTTTTGTCATATTGATGAGAGCAGTAGCTGAAGCGTAAGCTTCCCAACAGCCTTTTCTTCCGCAACCACACTCTTTACCGTCTTTGACGATTACCATATGACCGAGCTCAGCGCCTGCGAAGTTAGAACCTGAATAAATTCTGCCGTCGATAACGATACCGCCGCCGACACCTGTACCTAAAGTGATAGCAACAGCGTTTCTGCAACCTTTTGCAGAACCAGCTAAGAATTCGCCTAAAGCTGCAGCGTTAGCGTCGTTTTCAATCTTGATGTATTTGCCTGTTCTGTCGTTCATCATTTTTCTGACATCCCAGTTTTTGAAGAGCAGGTTAGGACAAGTCTCTACAACACCTGTGTCAGGATTTACAGCACCAGGTACACCGATGCCGATGTAATCGATGTCATCCATCTTGAGCTTTGCTTTTTTGACAGCCTCTTTAACAATAGCTGCCATAGAGTCGCAAACATCAGACTCAGGACGTGGAATAGCGGTTTTACACTCTGCGCGAGCGATAATTTCGTACTGGTCGTTTACTACGCCTGCTACGATGTTTGTGCCGCCTAAATCAATACCTACTCTATACATATATATACACCTCTTTAAAGTTTGTAAAAACAGTATACCACAAACATTTACGAGAATAAAGAGATTTCTTTGAAAAATTGCCTAAAAAATAAAAACGGGCTGAGTGACATGCACACAGCCCGTAGTATTGACTATTATTATAGGATAATTTTGTTAAGTTGATTTAATTTTTGTTTTCAGGCAGACACTTTAGCATAGCAGTTTTCGCTGTAGTACAGGTGCTCGCCCTCTTTTGTTACAATAGTTATGTGTGATTTCGGCAAAAGCTCATGTATACTGTCTACAAAACCGTGAGGTCTGCTGTCGGGCATACCCGTGACAATCTGCTTTGCGTTAATCTTCTTAGCGAAGTCGGCTGCAGTTTTTGGTGCGTTTAAGTTAAACGCAATCGTCATCTCTGCACAAAGATTTTTGGAAGTCTGATACAGATACTCGAATTCGTCACTTAAAAACGAGCAGTTGCTGACAGGTTCGTGTACACACAGTACGTGCAGGTTATAGCCTTTTTCTACAGCTATTTCGAAACCCGCGTTAATCAGCCTGTCGCAGTCGTATTGACCCGTTACGCATACAAGTACAGACGGCTTCTTTTCAGGGTTCATGTTATCACCTCCTTAATTTACTGTACTCATCATATCACGCGAATATGAAGAATTTTGTAAAACCGCGTTAATAATCTGTGAATGAATGGTAAACTTTCGGCTGTGCGTATGTATTGAAATCGCACAAAACGTGGTAAAATCTATGTTTTTAACGATTTTTATCTTGCAAATTTTAAAAATAGCAAATTAGAAAACGAGAGAAAACAAGAGAAAAACGGAGCATTTGCGAGCAAGTGACATTGTAAATTAAAAAAGTTTCAAAAAAGTGTTGACTTTATATTTCAATAGTGTTATTATCTGTTAGCACAAAAAAGAAAAATTAACTATGGAGGAAATCGCTATGTCAACTTTTATGGCTAAAGCAAGCGAGGTTGAGCGCAAGTGGTACATCATTGATGCTGCTGGCAAGCCACTCGGTAAAGTAGCTGCTCAGGCTGCTGTACTCTTAAGAGGTAAGCACAAGGTAACATTCACACCACACGTTGATTGCGGCGACCACGTTATCATCATCAACTGCAAGGACGCTGTTCTTACAGGTAAGAAACTCGAACAGAAGAAATGGTACCGTCATACAGGTTATGTCGGCCA
>JAZSFG010000009.1:0-2553 GCA_045532065.1 Ruminococcus sp.
ATAGTATTTAGCTACGTTTTTCAGTTTTTTCACGCCCGCTTTGATGTGGCGAGTGACGGTAGACGGAGAAAGGGACAGCAAAACAGCTATTTCTTTCATCTTCATCCCGTTGTAAAAATACATTTCTACGCACTCGCGCTGGCGTTTTGTCAACTCGTTTGTTAGAGCTTGTTTTAAGATTTGTTTCATCTTAACTATCTCTGACTCATTCGAGCCGTAAGACGAGAAATTTTGAAACTCGATTATGTTTCGGCTACGCTCAGTGATACTCTGCAAGCTATGCCGCATTGTCCATCACTCCAGCACGCTCTAAAAGGTGCTTTGCTGTCAGCATACATTCGTAGTAAATGTTTCGAAGCTGAATAATATCAGCGTTTATGGTGTGCTGCTCGTCAGCAGTCGCTTTTTTCAGGAGTTTCTTCTTTTTCTCAATAACACTTAACAGTTTTCTCGCCTGCTGCATATATTCATCAGACCATTTTACATAATCCATATTCTTCGTCCTTTCCTGCATAAACACTTATTTTTCGTACTTATTCGTTGAAGTTGGGGCTTGACTTCTCCTTTAGTTTAACAGATTTTGACTTAATTTTCAATAGTTTTTCGAATATTTGTTCGATGTTTACAGTTGATTCATAAAAGAATGTCGCAAATGCACGAAAGGTAGAACGAAGAGTCGAAACAAAGTATGAAACAATGCAAAAAGGATTGAAATAAGGCATAAAAAATGCACAGTAAGACTTTTTCTTAACTGTGCATTAATTGCGTTTATTCTTTATCAGAATTATTAAACTTTGCGAAAAACGATTTTTGCTTTTCGGCTTTCTTCTCTTTTACGATTTCAACAACGCGTCTGTCGACCGTTACGCCCTCGTATTTTAAACGGAAAGTGATTCTACCTTCGAAATCACGTCGGCAACGGTTACAGCGAAAATGCGCCCGAAAAGATCGGTTTTTCATCACCCACTTAGTTTTTCTACGAGCTTTGCGACCGCATTTGTCACAGCAGATGAAAAACTCTTTTTTATCGATAAGTGGGTTTTTGATGTCATAAATGACGGTGTTTTTAAACGAAATCTTGCGATAAAACTCGTCGTTAGCAATCTCGATAAACTCTTTTATAATGTCGCTTTTGTAGAGCTTTTTAAAACAGCTTAAACTTAATTTTGCGTCATCAAGCGCTCGGTGAAGCTCGAGTCCATCGACATTTATCTCGAGCATCTGTGCGCAGGTAGAAAGTCCCATCTGACGCGATTTATCGTGGTGATTCAGACAACGCTCGCAGTACAGCTGAAGGTTACAGTACATAGTCATAAACGGGATTTTCTCGTCGTTTAAGTAGTAACGATTATTCCCCATCAGCGTCAGAATGTCCGATGTGCCCCATGTCAGCAACACGCTCTCGCCTAAAAATTTCTTGAATTTCTTCAGCACGTGTGTATAGGTAGTGTTAGAGTCTTTCAGCTCTTCTTCGGTAATCTTAGTAAGCTGTGCGACACGAGAATTGAGCTTCTTGCCTATCTGCGGAGTGACGAGCATCGAAAACGTGTCGACAATATTCAGTTTTTCGTCTACTTTAACGGCGCCGAATTCGATAATTTCGTTAACGAATTTCTTAGTTTTTTTACTGTAGGCACCGTTCCACTCAAGGTCCAAGATAACAAAATTCATATATTAATCCTTATAGGAAATTTACTTAATTTTTCTTAAACTGCTTTTTCATTCGTAGTTCTTTTGAGAGAATCTGCTTACGCATACGGATGTTTTCAGGAGTAACCTCAACAAGCTCATCATCAGCGATAAACTCGATACACTGCTCAAGTGAAAGAATCGATGGCGGAGTGAGCTTTAACGCGTCGTCAGAACCCGAAGCACGAGTGTTTGTGATGTGCTTTTTCTTACACACGTTTACTGTGATATCTTCAGCTTTCGGACAAGCGCCGACAATCATACCCTCATAAACAGGCACACCTGCGCCTACGAAAAGTCGACCTCTCTCCTGTGCTGCGTATAATCCGTATGTTACTGTATCGCCTGTTTCAAAAGCGATGAGTGAACCCTGATGACGGGTAACGATATCGCCCTTGAACGGTTCGTATGAATCGAAAACGTGGTTCATAATACCGTTGCCGTTTGTATCAGTTAAAAACTCAGGGCGGTAACCCATAAGACCACGGGATGGGATTCTAAATTCAATGTGTGTGATACCGCTTTCACGAGTGCCCATATTGATGAGCTCAGCTTTACGTGAGCCCAACTTTTCCATTACAGCACCAACGTAAGTGTCAGGCACTTCAATCATAAGATACTCAATAGGCTCACACAGTACACCATCTATGTGCTTTGTGATAACCTGCGGTCGGGAAATCTGGAACTCGTAGCCCTCACGACGCATAGTCTCGATGAGGATAGAAAGATGTAGCTCACCTCTGCCCGAAACCTTGAAAGTATCGGCAGAATCGGTTTCCTCAACTCGCATAGCGACGTTTGTTTCTACTTCTTTGAAAAGTCTGTCACGCAGATTACGGGAAGTAACAAACTTACCCTCTCTTC
>JAZSFG010000185.1:0-16210 GCA_045532065.1 Ruminococcus sp.
ATCGGGTACTACAGGTTATCCGAAAATTGCGCTTCATTCATACAAATACGCACTTGGTCATTTCATTACTGCGAAGTATTGGCACGGTGTTTTAGCTGACGGATTACACTTTACTATTTCCGACACCGGTTGGGGTAAAGCCCTGTGGGGTAAGGTCTACGGTCAGTGGTTAAGCGAAGGCGCAGTATTCACATACGATTTTGACCGTTTTGATGCATCAGATATTCTTCCGATGTTTGCAAAATACGGTATCACAACCTTCTGTGCACCTCCTACAATGCTTAGAATGATGATAAAGCAGGATTTATCAAAATATGATTTCAGTTCAGTCAAGCGTGCTACAACAGCAGGCGAAGCGCTCAACCCTGAAGTTTACAAGCAGTTCAAAAAGGCAACAGGACTTAAACTCAAGGAAGGTTTCGGTCAGACAGAAACAACTCTTTCTATCGCAAACCTTATAGGCGAGACTTCTAAGCTTGGCTCTATGGGTAAGCCTGTACCGCTTTATGATGTTCATCTTGTAGACCCTGACGGAAACGAAGTTCCTGACGGTGAAGCAGGTGAGATTGTTATCAAAACATCTGACAAAGTACCGTGCGGACTTTTCCTTGGTTACTACAACGACGAAGAAAAGACAAAAGAAGTTTACCACGACGGCTACTATCACACAGGCGACACAGCGTGGCGTGATGAAGACGGCTTCTTGTGGTATGTTGGTCGAGTTGACGATGTTATTAAGTCTTCGGGTTATCGTATCGGACCTTTCGAAATCGAGTCTGTTATCATGGAACTTCCGTACGTACTTGAGTGCGGTGTTTCTGCTGAGCCTGACGAAGTAAGAGGTCAGGTGGTTAAGGCTTCTATCGTGCTGACAAAGGGCACAGTACCGTCTGATGACCTCAAAAAAGAGATTCAGTCATACGTTAAGAGCCGTACAGCTCCATATAAATATCCTCGTATTGTCGTGTTCAGAGATGAACTTCCAAAGACAATCAGCGGTAAAATCCAGAGAAACAAATTGTAATAATTTAGCATATATACTATAAATATAGAAAAATATTGACATATTCTCGAAGTTATGGTATTATGTCACTGTATTTTTAAAAGGCTATGACGAAGAGTACGCATTAGTATGACCTTCAGAGAGACGACGGACGGTGTGAGTCGTCGGAATACAGCTTTTGTGTTTGTAGCTTCTGAGCCGAGAGGAAGAACGCTTTTTAGTTAGTAGAACCTCTCCGTGATTGCTGCGTGAATGCATAGGAGTTGTTGGACCCCGAGAGTGGCGATTGTATCGCAATTTGAGTGGTACCGCGGGTGATTTTTATGCGCTCGTCTCAAAGATGACTTTGGGACGGGTGCTTTTTTCGTCCTGACAAACAAGGAGCTTTTATTATGAAACAAATTTCAGGTCTTGATTACAAAATTCAGGAAATGGCTGCCAGAATCAGGGAGCTAAGAGAAATTCAAAACCTCACTGTAGAGCAGATGGCTTTAAAAACCGACGTATCTGTTTCGGAATATCTCGACTGCGAAGCTGGCAAGAGCGACTTAAACTTTGCGTTTATTTATCGCTGTGCGATGGCACTTTCTGTCAACGTTACTGATATTATCGAGGGTTATTCACCTAACCTTCAGAACTACTGCGTGACACGTTCGGGTTTTGGTCAGAAGGTTGCTCAGGCACACGGTATGACTTACTATAACCTCGCTTATGCGTTCCAGAACAGAATTGCCGAGCCACTTTATGTTCGTTCTATTTACGACGAAGAAGCACAGCAGCGTGACATCGAGCTTACAACCCACGAAGGTCAGGAGCTTGACATCGTTGTAGAGGGTAACCTTATGGTACAGGTAGGTGAGCACAAGGAGATTTTAGGCCCTGGTGACTCTATCTACTTTGACTCTGACAAGCCTCACGGTATGATTGCTGTCAATGGTAAAGACTGTGTATTCTACGCTATTGTTCTTAATCCGACAGGCGAGGAAATTCCTGAACTTTCAAGCGGTAAGCTCGTTGAAATCAAGCACAGCCCACGTAAACACGAGAGCGACCGTATTTACAAGCAGTTTGTTGATGTTGAGGAGAACGAAAAGGGTACTCCTACTTCTATCAAGTTCAAAAATACAGATAAATTCAACTTCGCTTTCGATTTAGTTGACGCACTCGCTGACAAAAAGCCTGATAAGCTTGCGATGCTTCATATTTCGAAAGACCACACAGAGCGCAGATTCACTTTCAAGGACATCAAGAAAGCATCTGCTCAGTGTGCTAACTACTTTAAGAGTTTAGGCATCAAAAAAGGCGACAGAGTTATGCTCATCTTAAAGCGTCACTACCAGTTCTGGTTTGCTATGATTGGTCTTAACAAACTCGGCGCTATCGCTATTCCTGCTCCTAACCAGCTTCAGGCACACGACCTTGAATACAGACTTAAGAGCGCAGGTATCAACACAGTTATCTGTACTGCTGACGACGGCGTTGCAGAGCAGGTTGATATTGCATCAAAGGATTACGACGGACTTTTAAACAAACTCATCGTTAACGGCACAAAAGATGGTTGGCGTACTTTCGATGAGGAATACACACTTTATTCTACACACTACAACAGAACAGAAGATGCTCCTTGTGGAGATGACCTCATGCTTATGTACTTTACTTCAGGTACATCAGGTTATCCGAAGATTGCGGCTCACAACTACCGCTATCCACTCGGTCACTTCCATACAGCGAAATACTGGCACAATGTTGACCCTGAGGGACTTCACTACACAATTTCCGACACAGGTTGGGCAAAAGCTATGTGGGGCAAGCTCTACGGTCAGTGGCTGTGCGAAGCAGCAACATTCGTTTACGACTTTGACCGCTTCGACGCAGCAGATATTCTGCCGATGTTCGCTAAATACAAGATTACTACTTTCTGTGCTCCGCCTACAATGCTTCGAATGATGGTAAAACAGGATATCTCAAAATATGATTTCTCATCAGTACAGCATATGACAACAGCCGGCGAAGCGCTTAACCCTGAGGTTTATCGTCAGTTTGAAAAGGCAACAGGACTTCAGATTATCGAGGGCTTTGGTCAGACAGAAAGTACTATGATTGTCGGTAATATGACAGGTGCTAAGCACAAAATCGGCTCTATGGGTAAGCCTGCTCCGATTTACGACGTAATGCTTGTTGATGCTGACGGAAACGAAGTTCCTGACGGTGAGCCTGGTGAGATTGTTGTTAACCTCAAGAATGGTCACCCATGTGGTCTTTTTGTCGGTTACTACGGCGACGAAGAGAAGACAAAAGAAGTTATGCACGATGGCATTTATCACACAGGCGACGTTGCGTGGCGTGATGAAGACGGCTTCTTCTTCTACGAAGGTCGTGTCGATGACGTTATCAAGAGTTCGGGTTACCGTATCGGACCATTTGAAATCGAGTCAGTTATTATGGAGCTTCCATACGTACTCGAGTGCGGTGTTTCTGCTGCTCCTGACGAAGTAAGAGGTCAGATTGTCAAGGCTTCTATCGTACTTACAAAGGGCACAGAAGCAAGCGAAGCTCTGAAGAAAGAAATTCAGTCATACGTCAAGAGCCGTACAGCTCCGTACAAGTATCCGCGACTTGTTGTGTTCAGAGATGAACTCCCGAAAACTGTCAGCGGTAAAATCCAGAGAAACAAGCTTTAATTTTAGCTATTTATACAGTTATGAAAGAATTTAAGAGAATCACACTTTTGTGCGGACATTACGGAAGCGGTAAAACAAACGTCGCTGTTAATATGGCGCTAGAGCTTAGAAAACAGCGTGACAATGTAGCGGTTGCCGACCTTGATATCGTAAACCCGTACTTCCGTACAAAAGACTCAAGCGATGAATTTGCTGACAACGGAATACGACTTATCGTGTCACAGTTTGCAAATTCCAACGTTGATATACCTGCCCTTCCGCAGGATATGTACGCTATCACCGATGATAAAGAGCTTTCTGTTATCATCGATGTCGGTGGCGATGACAGAGGCGCACTAGCCCTTGGTCGTTTAGCCCCGAAAATAAAAGAAGAAAACGATTACGAGATGTATCTTGTAATCAACTGCTACCGACCACTAACACGGGACGCACAGTCGACTTTAGAGGTTATGAGAGAAATCGAAATCGCTTCTCACATAAACTTCACGGGTATTATAAACAACTCGAATTTGGGTGCTGTTACAACACCTGACGATGTGTTAAACTCTGTTGAGTACGCAAATGAGGTAGCGAAACTAACTAACCTTCCGCTTGTGTATACAACGGTAGAAGAAAGCATATATAATGACTTATGCGACAAGATTGAAAATCTCTTGCCACTGAGTCTTCAGGCAAGACCTGTATAAGACAAAGAAACTATAAGTAAAGGGAGAGTTTTAATGGCTAAATTAACTTTTAAAACAGACAACTGCAAGGGTTGCGGACTGTGCGTAGAAGCTTGTCCGAAGAACTTGCTCATCCTTGCAAAAGATGAAATCAACAAAAAGGGACATCATCCTGCTGTTATCACAGATGAGAGTAGCTGTATCGGCTGTGCTTTCTGTGCGACAATGTGTCCTGACTGCGTAATTAAGGTAGAGAGGTGAGATTATGGCAGATAAAGTTTTGATGAAAGGTAACGAGGCTATTGCTGAGGCTGCGATTTTAGCAGGCTGTAAGCACTACTTCGGTTATCCGATTACTCCACAGACAGAAATCGCTGCTTATATGGCTAAGAAAATGCCTAAAATCGGCGGTTGTTTCTTACAGGCTGAAAGTGAAATCGCTGCTATCAATATGGTATACGGTGTTGCGTCAACCGGTAAGCGTGTTATGACATCTTCATCTTCACCTGGTATTTCACTTAAGGGCGAGGGTCTGTCATATATGGCAGGTTCTGACCTCCCTTGTTTAGTTGTTAACGTACAGCGTGGTGGCCCTGGTCTTGGTGGTATCCAGCCTAGCCAGTCTGACTATTTCCAGGCTACAAAGGGCGGCGCTCACGGTGATTTTCGAATGATCGTTTTAGCTCCTGCTTCAGTTCAGGAAATGGCAGAACTCACAGTAAAAGGATTTGAGCTTGCTGATAAATACAGAATGACTTCTATGATTTTAGCTGACGGTACTATGGGTCAGATGATGGAGCCTGTAGAACTCGACTTCGACGTAAAAGAGCGTCCTGAAACACCATGGGCTACAACAGGTACAAAGATGGAGCGTGAGCACAACATCGTTAACTCACTCTCACTAGTTGCTGAAGAACTCGAAAGACTCAATTTTGAGCGTTTTGAGCGCTACAAGGCTGTTGAAGAAAACGAAGCTATGTACGAAGAATTCATGACAGAAGACGCTGATATCATCGTTGCTGCTTTCGGTATCGCTTCCCGTGTTTCTAAGAACGCTATCGTTGAAGCTAGAAAGCAGGGTATCAAAGTCGGTCTTATCCGTCCGATTACTCTTTGGCCATTCCCTAAGGCTCCATTCGAGAAAGCTGCTAAAACTGCAAAGGCTATTATCTCTGTAGAGCTTTCTATGGGTCAGATGATTGAAGACGTTAAACTTGCTACAGACTGCAAGGTTCCTGTAACACTTTGCAACCGTGTAGGTGGTATGATTCCTACACCTGAGCAGGTACTTGAAGCTATCATTAAAGCAAACGGAGGTGCAAACTAATGGCAGTAGTATTTGATAAACCACACGCTCTGGCTGATGTGCCGATGCACTATTGCCCGGGTTGTTTACACGGTGTTGTACACCGTCTCGTTGCTGAAGTTATCGACGAATTAGGTATCGAAGGCAGAACAATCGGTATTGCACCGGTTGGTTGTTCAGTTATGGCTTATAACTATTTCAACTGTGATATGATTGAGGCGGCTCACGGTAGAGCTCCTGCAGTTGCTACAGGTGTTAAGCGTTCAGACCCTGAAAACAACATTGTATTTACATATCAGGGTGATGGTGACCTTGCTTCTATCGGTATGGCTGAAACAGTACACAGTGCTGCTAGAAACGAGAACATCACAGTTATCTTCATCAACAACGCTATTTACGGTATGACAGGCGGTCAGATGGCTCCTACATCTCTTCCTGGTCAGGTAACACAGACTTCTCCATACGGCAGAGATGTTAACCACTGCGGTTATCCTATCCGTGTTTGTGAGATGCTTTCACAGCTTGAAGGTCCTGAGTATCTCGAGCGTGTTACTGTAAACAATGTTAAGAATATCAAAAACGCTAAAAAAGCAATCAAAAAGGCGTTCCAGAACCAGATTGACGGCAAAGGCTTGTCTTTAGTTGAGGTTGTGTCTTCTTGTCCTACAAACTGGGGTATGACTCCTGTTGACGCTTTAAAATGGATTGACGATAATATGCTTCCATATTATCCACTCGGCGTTTACAAAGACAGATCAGCAGACAAGGAGGAAGCATAATGGCTACTACACAGTTTTTATTCTCAGGCTTTGGCGGTCAGGGCATCCTCTTCGCTGGTAAATTTGTTGCATACAAGGGTTTAACAGAAGACAAGCAGGTAAGTTGGCTTCCTTCTTACGGTCCTGAGATGCGTGGCGGTACAGCTTCATGTTCCGTTATCGTATCTGACGAGCCTGTTGGTTCACCTATTGTATCTAACCCTGATGTTTTAGTCGCTCTTAACCTCCCTTCACTCGACAAGTTCGAAAAAGATGTTAAGCCGGGCGGATTCATCTTCGCTGACTCAACACTTATCGAGCGTAAGGTTGAGCGTACTGACGTAAATGTTTTCTACATTCCTGCTACACAGCTTGCAAGTGACAACGGCATTCCGACACTCGCTAACATGATTGTTATGGGTAAAATGCTCAAAGAGCTCGGTGACTACACAACAGAAGGCATCGAAAACGGCCTTGCAAAGGTTATTTCAGCAAAACGCGCTGATATGAAAGAGTTAAACGTTAAAGCGTTAGAACTCGGCGCTAATTACTGATAAAATAAACACAAAATTTTTAAGAAGGTGTTTTAGTTGAATATCACAATCACAAAAACTACTGCTCCTAAAGCAAAACCTGATGAGTCTGCTTTAGGTTTCGGTAAGATTTTTACAGACCATATGTTTATGATGGACTACAGCAAAGAAACAGGCTGGACTAATGCTAGAATCGTTCCTTTTGAGAACCTTTCTATCCACCCTGCTTCTACTGTACTCCACTACGGCTCCGAAATTTTCGAAGGCTTAAAGGCATACAGAAGAGCTGACTCAAAAGTTCAGCTTTTCAGACCAATTGAAAACATCCGCAGAATGAACAGAAGTGCAGAAAGACTCTGTCTTCCTGAGATTCCTGAGGAAGACGCACTTGAAGCACTCCTTAAGTTCGTTGAAGTTGAGCAGGACTGGACTCCACATTCTGAAGGTACATCACTGTATCTTAGACCTTTCCTCTTCGGTAACGACGAGAGCTTAGGTGTTCACGCTGTTTCAAACGCTACGTTCATCATCATCGCTTCTCCTGTAGGCTCATACTACGCTGAGGGTATCAACCCTGTTAAGATTATGATTGAGGACGAGGACGTTAGAGCAGTAAGAGGTGGTACAGGTTACGCTAAGTGTGGCGGTAACTACGCTGCTTCTAACCGTGCAGGCGAGCGTGCAGCACAGAAGGGTTACTCACAGGTGCTCTGGCTTGACGGTGTTGAGAGAAAGTATATCGAAGAAGTTGGCGCTATGAACGTTATGTTCAAAATCGACGGCGAAATCGTTACTCCTATGCTCTCAGGCTCTATTCTTCCTGGTATCACTCGTATGAGTTGCTTAGAGGTTTTACGCAAAGAAGGCTACAAAGTATCTGAGCGTTTACTTTCTATCGACGAGCTCGAAGAGGCTATGGAAAACGGCAAGCTCGAGGAAGCCTGGGGTTGCGGTACAGCTGCTGTTATTTCTCCAATCGGCGAGCTCTGCTACAAGGGTGTTAAGTACACTGTAAATAATGGCGAAATCGGCGAAACAACACAGCACCTCTACGATACTTTAACAGGTATCCAGTGGGGCAAAATCGAAGACGAATACGGCTGGGTAGTTGAACTGTAATACACGCTAAAGAATAAAACCTCTCTGTTTTCAGAGAGGTTTTTTGTTTTAAACTGAACCTTCTCGTGATGTGATTTGTATATATGGTGAAAGCTTTCAGAAAGGAGAAAAACCTTGAAATCAGAGTTTGAAAAATATATTGGGCGGTATAGCGCAGACCTGACGAGGTTGTGCGTTTCGCTGTGCGGAAATTTTAGTGATGCCGAAGACCTGTTTCAGGAAACGTGGCTCAAAGCTTTAAAGAATTACAAAAAGTTCGACGAGTCGAAGCCTTTCGAGAAATGGTTGTTTACTATATGCGTAAATACATATAAAAACTCGGTGAACACAGCGTTTTTCAAAAAGCGAAGACTTTTTCAAAGCGATGAGGAAGAGCGTGCGTTTTTTGAGTGTATACCACAATATGACGAAGAAAAGGACGATTATACACAGCTTTACAAAGCTATATCTTCTTTGAGCAAAAAGCACAGGATAGTAATTGCTTTATACTATTTCAAAGACTACAGCATCGATGAGATTTCACAAATCATAAACGTCCCTACAGGGACTGTAAAATCACGGTTATCTTATGCGCGAGCACAGATAAAAAGGAGGCTTTTAAATGAACAAGAAGATAAATGATAAAGAGCTTGACAGTATGCTCAGTAACTATTGTAGAAGGGATAAACAGCTCGCCTTTGAAGCTGACCTGTCACAGGAAAAAGCTAATAAAAAGCAGTTTAAACTTATCCCTGCTGTTGCTTTTGTATTAGCAGTTATTTTTGCTTTTGGGTTTATAATCATAAATCCTGCGAAGTCGGATACCCCTAATGTACCGAAAGGCTTTTCGGTTTCAGCATCAGCGTCAGAGCGTGAAGCAATAAAACTTGACAGCGTCAAAATCGAGCTTTGTCCGAAAGACGAAAAAGGCTTTGGTGGTGACATCAGGCTTGAAAACGGAATGGTATCTTTAGAGCCGATATGGTTTTCTATGGATGGCGAGGATGTGGAAACATTTGATTATAAATGTGAAAACGGCGAGATGTACTACGTTATCCCAGACCTTAAAACTGAAATGCTAGAAGGAAATGATGAAATCACACAGGATGATTATTTTAAAAAAGGTAAAGAGTTAAAACAGATTCCATACGACAGCAAAAAGTCTAACTACATCTTTGTAAGTTGGTTTTCGATGAAGCTTGACGAAGAAGCAGCTGAATATTATGGCAAGGATATTGCTGAAATTTCTGATACAGATATGAGAAGTTTCAGGACAGAAAAACTTAAAAACAGCGATGACTTCACATACTTCTTTGGAGATACAATCACTGTTACTGCACACTATAAAGACGGCACTAGCGAGACTGCTGTGATAGAAGTAACTGTGGATACTTACGAGAGCAACGGCATAATTAACGGAAACTATGTACTGAAATATAGATGAGTAGCATAAATAAATACTGAAAGCTCCCTTAACGGGAGCCTTTCTTTTAGCAAATTTTACATACCGATAAACTTGATTTCAGTCTGTTATCGTCAAAGTGAAAAAATTAACGTAAATTTGTTGACATATCAAAATCAGTGTGCTATATTAGTAACAATCTTTTTTAAATGCGATGAAGAAATTATTCTTTGTCCAAAGTTCTTTTCAGAGAGCTGTCGGGTGGTGTAAGACAGCAGGAACGGTCAAAGAAGTCTCATTTTGGAGCAGAACCGCTGAAGTTATTAAGCGGTTACGGCGTGCCCCGTTATCATGGCAAAAGGCTTGTTGGAGTCTAACAAAGTTGACCGTTTTTCGGTAAACAGGGTGGTACCGCGATATTTTCGTCCCTGAGGTTTTTGCCTTAGGGACTTTTTTATTTTACTTAACTCACAGAGAGGTAGATTATTATGAAACAGGTTAGAATTGCTGACACAACATTATGTAAAGAAAACAGCCACTTCAGCTTTAAAGAAAAGCTCGAAATTGCTAGGCTTTTAGAGCGACTTAGTGTTGACACAATCGAACTTCCTGAGATTATAGACGAGAAAACTGATATTTTATTTGTTCGCACAGTAGCTTCTTTTGTGAAGAAGAGCGTTATTTCTGTTGCGGCAGGTTCAAGTATAGAAAGCATCGAAAATGCTAAAAAAGCGCTTTCTAAGGCAGCTCATCCTTGTATCCGCATCGAGCTTCCGGTTTCTCCTGCTTTGATGGAGTATAACCTCCACAAGAAGAATGCTAAGATGCTTGACTACGTTAAGAAGTGTATCGAGTGTGCAAAAGACGGTTGCGAGAATGTCGAATTCTGTGCTGTTGACGCTACACGCGCTGAGAAAGACTTCTTAAAGGATGTAATTAAAACTGCGGTAGAAGCAGGCGCTACTTCTGTTTGCGTGTGCGATTCTGCATCTTCTATGCTTCCTGATGACTTCGCAGATTTTGCAGAAAAAATCGTTAAGAAATCCGACGCGGCTGTTGGCGTTAAGTGTTCAGACAAGAACGGTCTTGCGTGTGCACAGGCTATTCTTTCTGTCAGAGAAGGTGTAAAAATCGTAAAAACTGCTGTTGACGGTGACTGTGTGCCACTCGAAACTTTCGCTACTATGGTGAAAAACTGCGGCGACTCCTACGACTTCTATTCAAATCTCAGATATACTGAAATGTACAGAATCATTAAGCAGATTAACCGTATTTCAGAAAACGCAGACAACTCAAATGCTGCTGTGACTTTAACTGACGCTGACGAGACTTCTATCCACCTCGATGTTAAGGATACACAAGAGGATATCGCAGTAGCTGTTAAAAAGCTCGGTTATGACCTCACGGAAGAGGACGAAGCTAAGGTTTACGACGAGTTCTTGCGCGTTGCAGAAAAGAAGAACGTCGGTGCAAAAGAACTCGACGCGATTGTTGCAACAGTTGCACTTCAGGTGCCTGCTACATACAAGCTCATCTCATACGTTATCAATAACGGTAATATCATAAATTCAACCGCACAGATTACCTTAGAAAAAGACGGACAGCAGCTTCAGGGAATTTGTATCGGCGACGGCCCTGTTGATGCATCGTTCTTAGCTATAGACCAGATTGTTGGTCACCACTACGAGCTTGATGACTTCCAGATTCAGTCTGTAACACAGGGCAAAGAGGCTATGGGCTCTGCTCTTGTTAAACTTAGAAACGGCTCAAAGCTCTATAGTGGCAACGGTATTTCCACCGACATTATGGGCGCTAGCATTAAAGCTTACTTAAACGCTGTTAACAAAATCGTATACGAGGAGGCGTAAGAATGAAACTCTCTTTTTCAACAAAAGGATGGCATAACCGCAGTTTCGAAGAATTCTGCGATGTTGCTACCTACATCGGATTTACGGGCGTTGAGCTTCACAACGTGAACAACCCGCTTTTTACAGAGAAAGACGGCGCTTTCCACGATTACACCTCAGCGGCAACGCTTAGAAGACTTTTCGAGAAAAAGCTCGAGATTCCTTGTATCGACGTTGTTTCTGACATCGCAAATCCTGTGACAGAAAACGGCACGGAAGACGAAATCAAGCGTTGTATAGAAATCGCGAAAAATCTGAGAATCCCACACGTTCGTTTGCGTGCATTCGAGGGCGAAGATAAAGACACCTGCGTTAATCAGGTTAAGAAGACTATCGAAAATGTACTTAATATAGCACAAAACAGCGGTGTTACTCTGCTTTTAGAGACATCGGGTCTTTTTGCTGACACAAAGCTCTTGTGTGAGGTGCTTGACTGTTTTGCGAGCGACTATGTGGCTGCTTTGTGGCATTTGTCACACGCGTACTTCACTCACGGCGAAACTCCTGAGCAGGTAATTAAGAACTTAGGTGCATACGTAAAGCACGTGCATTTTTCTGATGCAAAAAAAGATGGCGACAAGGTCGAATACTGCCTTGCAGGCGAGGGTGAGCTCCCGATTAGAGAGATGATGCTCGCTTTAAGCTCAGTAAACTACGACGGTTACATCTCACTTATATGGGACCCACGTTGGTGTGAAGAGCTCGACGATATGGAAATCGTTTTTGCTCAGTACAAAGAGTTTATGAAGCAGTTCGACGATACATCGAAGAACAAGAAAACTCTCTATTCAAATAACCGCCACACCGGCAACTACGTGTGGAAAAAAGACTTGCTTATTGACGCTACTTTCTCGGATGTCTTAGATAGAATGGTCGAAGAATTCCCTGACCAGTATGCGTTTAAATACACAACTCTCGATTATACAAGAACATACACAGAGTTTCGTGATGATGTCGATACCTTCGCTCGAGCACTTATTGCTATGGGTGTAAAAGCAGGTACAAAGGTTGCTGTGTGGGCATCTAACGTGCCACAGTGGTATATTGCTTTCTGGGCTACTACTAAAATCGGTGCGATTTTAGTAACAGTAAACACTGCGTATAAAATCCACGAGGCTGAGTACCTTTTCCGTCAGTCCGATACTCACACTCTCATTATGACTCAGGGTGCTAAAGATACTAACTACGGTGAGATTGTAGCGCGTCTTTGTCCTGAGCTTGAGAATACAAAAGAGGGAGAGCAGGTGCACTCTAAGCGTCTTCCGTTCTTACGCAATGTTATCACAGTCGGCTTTAAGCAGAAGGGCTGTATGACTTGGAATCAGGCGCTCGAATTTGCAAACAAGATTCCGCTGTCCGAAGTGCATCGTATGGCAGCACAGGTTGATAAAAACGACGTATGTAATATGCAGTATACATCAGGTACAACAGGTTTCCCTAAGGGCGTAATGCTCACTCACTACAACATCGTTAACGATGGTAAGTGTATCGGCGACAGAATGGATCTGTCCACAGCAGATAGAATGATGGTTCAGGTGCCGATGTTCCACTGCTTCGGTATGGTACTCGCTATGACAGCTACTATGACCCACGGTGGCACACTTCTACCGCTTCCGTATTTCTCACCGAAGCCTGCGCTTGCGTGCATCAACAACGAGCATATCACCGCGTTCCACGGTGTTCCTACAATGTTTATTGCTCTGCTTGAGCACGAAGACTTCGAAAAAACCGACTTCTCCTATATGCGTACAGGTATTATGGCAGGTTCTCCTTGTCCGATTTCTGTTATGCAGGATGTTGTCGATAAAATGAATATGAAAGAAATCACTATCGTTTACGGTCAGACTGAGGCTTCTCCTGGTTGTACAATGAGCTCAACTGATGACCCACTCGAGGTGCGTGTAACTACTGTCGGTCGTGCGCTTCCTGAAATCGAGTGTAAAATCGTTGATCCTGAAACAGGCGAAGAGTGTGACTACGATGTTCCTGGTGAATTCCTTGCTCGTGGCTATAATATTATGAAGGGTTACTATAAGATGCCACAGGCTACTGCTGCAGCTATTGACAAGGACGGATGGCTCCATACAGGTGACCTTGCGTGCAAGACAAAGGACGGTAACTTCCGTATCACAGGCAGACTCAAAGATATGATTATCCGTGGTGGCGAGAACATCTACCCTAAGGAAATTGAAGAGTTTATCTACACTCACGAAAAAGTTTCTGACGTACAGGTTATCGGCGTTCCTGATGAGCAGTACGGCGAAGAGATTATGGCTTGTATCATCTTAAAAGAGGGCGAAACTATGACAGAAGCTGAGATGAAGGAGTATATCCTGGCTAATATGGCTCGTCACAAAGTACCTCGTTATATTGATTTCGTTACTTCATTCCCGACAAATGCCGCAGGTAAAATCATGAAATACAAAATGCGTGAACAGGCTGTCGAGAAACTCGGCTTACAGAAAGCAGATAGTGTGGAGACTGCGTAATGTTTAAGAATTTCACTGTTATTGACTCACACTGTCACATATATCCAGAGAAAATCGCGTCAAAAGCTGTTGGCGGTACCGACCGTTTTTACGACATTGTGTCAAAATGTGACGGCACTATAAGCGATTTGCTCGAGCGTGGTAAAAAAGCGGGTGTTGACCACTTTATCGTTCAGTCCGTTGCGACTACTCCGCATCAGGTGAAATCTATAAATGAGTTCATCGCAAAAAGCGTAGAAGAGCACAAAGGACTTTTAACGGGACTTGGCACACTTCATCCTGACAGTGAAGACCAAAAAGGCGACGTTGAACATCTTATCTCTTTAGGTCTTCAGGGTGTGAAGCTTCATCCTGATATTCAGCAGTTCGCGATTGACGACGAAAGATGCCTTAAAATCTACGATTTGTGTCAGGAAAAGGGACTCCCGATTTTAATGCACACGGGTGATAATCGCTACGATTACTCAAATCCGAACAGATTGCTTCCTGTACTTAAGAAGTACAAGGATTTAACAGTAATCGGTGCACATTTCGGCGGTTGGTCGATGTGGGATAAAGCTTGCGAAGAATACAAAGGAATTCCTAATTTCTATGTTGATTGTTCTTCGAGTCTTTATGCTATAACGCCTGAAGTAGCGAAAAACGTTGTCCGCACTTACGGTGCACAGCACGTGCTTTTTGCGACAGACTACCCGATGTGGGACCCAAGCGAAGAACTCGAGCGATTTATGGCTATAGGATTAACCGACGAAGAAAACGAAATCATTCTGTCAAAAAACGTGCAGAAACTTTTTAATATCAATTTATAAAAAATAAAGCCTCCGAGGATAATACTCGGAGGTTTTTTGTTATATAGTCTTATAGTATATGAAATTATCGTCGATTATTGTTTCGAGTTTGCCCTCGTTTTTAAGGTAACTTAAGTATGAGCGTACAGTACTGCCAACAAGCGAGTGCTGGCGCACGCACATACGTAAATTATAGTGATAAAAAAGTTTCTGCAAAAGCGAGTCGAATGTGGTCGGCTCCTTTGCGTAGTCAAGTATCACGTCGCAGATTTTAAAAATTTTATCGCGGTTGAGTTCAATAAGAGGGCGGATGTCGCTTACCGTTTCGACGTGCGACATAATAAATTTATCTGCACTCATATTCTCAACAAAATCGAGCGACTGCAGGTGTTTTTTGATATCCAGAAGATACGTAATTGCGTACTTCTGGATAATTGTTTCACTCGACACGATATCTCCGACGAAAGCGATGTTGTCAGGAGTTTTTATAGCTATCATACCGAGTGAATGCCCCGAAATATCAAAAGTTTCAAGCTCTTTCGGAAAATCGCTTGAGTTTATATCTTTAGCGTTGCTGTCTTGTGCGAGAAAGAATTTGTGCTCCAACTCTTTCGGGTAATATCCGCCGTAGATACTAACAGGATTTAAGACGGTGTGGTTTATAAACGGAATCTCCAAAGCCGAGCAGAATATATCGCACTCTGTTTTTTCCTGAATATAAGCGTTACCGCCGATGTGGTCGGCGTGAGCGTGGGTGTTGATGATACCCTTTATGTTCCAGTTGTTTTCGTTACAGATTTTAAGCGTCTTTTTCGCAGAGTTTTTGTCCGAGCCCGAGTCGATTAAGTAGACGTCGTTTTCGCTTTGTTTGTAGATGCCTACTTTTGACGGGCTTTCGATGTAATAACACTGCTCGCTGACTTTTATAAGTTCATACATAAAATCACCTTTACTTCCTTTTTATTATACTGCCCCGACATTCAGTTTTCAAGCATTTATATATGTGCCAATGTGAGTTATAGCGTTACCACAGGCGATTTTATTTGCACATTCGTTTAGTTTTGCGATAAATGTTTTAGTAATCTCTTTTTTGTGAGCGAACTCGTAAAGAATTTTTTGCGAGCTTTTTGTAATCAGCGGATAATCAAACACAAGATAGTAGAGGTTATTATATAAAAACAGTGAGTTGTTATAAAACAAAGTGTTAGTTTCGCAGAGTTTTTCTATCGCACTCAGCAGGTGTTCGACGTTTTCGAAAACGTAACACGGGTAAGTTTTCACCCGTTTTATGCGGTATTTTTTGCGTGTGTCACCCTTTTCTTTTACCGATAAAAGCAGTATTATTCCGTCGCCGTTTTCGAGTGCTTCAAGCACAACGATTTTGTCCTTTGTTTTTATAGAGCTACTCGCACAGGCAAGTGAACAAAGCCGTGATAAAACCTTTTTTGAGTGTGGGTCAGAAAGTTCTAAAGTTGAGAAATCAAGCTGAAAACGCTTCATATCATCGTGTAGTAAGGTTATAAGAATTTTTGAGTCGGATAGCTGAGAAATCTTCATATTAAGCCTCCTTAAAATCTCTT
>JAZSFG010000081.1:0-3522 GCA_045532065.1 Ruminococcus sp.
TCGTCAACATTGACCGCCTCGTTTTCAAAGCCAATCGTGTTGGTTTCGAAAATGTATCTTGTCTGGTCGTGAGTCAGTCTGCTACCCTCAATGTGGTTCGAATTGTATGTCAGTTCAATCTGAACCTTGTGATAAATACCGCCGGTGATTTTACTAGCTTTTTGCTGACGTAGTATGTCAAGTAAAGTAGGAGCGGTTTTCTTTTTATTTGCGTGAGTTGGTTTTACAGCATTTTCAGGGATGTGCCAGGTTTTGCCGATAAGTTTAGCGCCGTCAATGCGACCTTGAGCACAGTAATTGCGTACACTGCGCTCGGAAAGTCCCCATTTTTCCGCGGTTTCTGAAACTGATAGGTAGTTCATAATTACCTCCGATTAAATTTCTACGCTATTATTGTACCACATTATCGGCAAAAATACAACTATTTAATCAAAAAACAGAACAACAAATATTGCCGATAAAATAGGCTGTACTCTATTTAAGGTACAGCCTTTGTGTTTATATGTGTTCTATTTTCAGGAGTCGGGGGATACTTCGGCTCTTTTTGTTTTTGTATCAGTGCGCAAACAGTCGGCTCTGAACTTTTAAAAAATAAGGTTTCAGGGCTTATCTCAATTTACATATTTTCGTTGCAATACACAACAAAGCGGGTTTTTCCACCGTAGGTGCAGGTTAAGAGAGCCAGGTCAAAATCACCCGCAACAACCTCATGGGCAGAAGTAGGTGGCACTACGTCTACACAAGCAACCTGATATGCAGTAACAACACCTTTGGTGTTTGTAAACAGCACCTCGTCTTCAAGCTGAAGTTGGTCGAGGTTGCCAAAGTGACTACTGTAGTTGTGAGCGATAATAACAAGATTATTCTCGTTTATTGAGCCGCTGTAGCGACAGGGTGCTACCTTAAGTCTTTGATAATCCCAGCTAGACATCACAGGAAGTTCGAGTCCCTGAGAAGGAATACAGAGGTATCCGATATAGTTGTAACCATCGATTTCGACTTCACGCAACTGTTCTTTTTCAGTTTTGGTATCCAGAGAGTCTGTTGTCTGATTTTCGCTATCAGTAATAACATCTTTCAACTGTGAAACCGCTTCCATACTGGATTGCTGAGCACGACTTGCTTGAGTGTGGTTGAATATGAGCAGAACCAGAGCACCAACAAGCAACAAAGCACCGACTATCATCAACACAACGCCAAATGTTTTTCTCATACATCCCTCCGTTTTGCTCTAAAAAACAAAATCCAACCAATGCCGAATAAAGCAAATCCCAGAACCGCCATAAGCGGAACAGGCCAATTCAGCTGACCTGTCTGTGGCAAATCTGTGGTATCGTCAGGTTCTGTAGGTTCAGTCGGTTCTGTACTCGATGGTACCAGCGGAACCTTAGGGGAGGCAGTTATATCATAGACATAAGTATCGTTTTGCCATTGTGGCAGTGATATAAGAAATGGATTGATAGCAGCATATCCCGGAATTTCATCGCCGGAGAGCTGGTTTGCCACATAAACACCGGTCTTTAAATCGGAAAAGACTGCTTTGCCATCAACAACACTAGTTTTGTATGAAGGCAGGTTGTGTTCAAAAGCAAGTTCGTTCAGAATTTTTGCAAGCTCGGGATCCTGAAGATTATCAAAACTTAAGCCCTCCTGTGGCAAAGAATCAACTAAAACGAATCGGTCGCCCTCCTCGCTAATCTGACCTACACGATATAAAGTAAGGCTACCACCTTCAAGAGGAGTACCGTCAAAATCCAACAAAAAGGTAATAGAACACTGTTTGTCAGGGTTCGCACCTTCTACAGCAGACACCTGAGTGCAAAATCCAAAAACAAGCAACGGCAGAAGCAGTAAAACTATTAACTTTTTTTGCATAAATCAACCCTCCTGTTTTTACGAGGTTTAGGAAGCATCAGTAATATAAACAGTACAAGCAGAATAGGTGCTGCAACAAATGGAGCCACCACTATCGGGTCAATGATAGACGCATCTGCGGTAACACGGATATTGGCATATTGTTTTTCGTTTTCAATTCTTTTGCCACGAATAAGCATACGATGAGAATTGACACCGTAAGGAGTACAGGTTACAAGGGTGCAGTAGTCCTCACCCTCGACAACGTACAGTGGTTCTATATTATCAGGCTCAACGACTAAAATCTGGTCTACCTGATAAGTCAGAATCCTATCAACAACAGTCAATGTGAATACATCGCCTATCTCCAGTTTATCAAGATCCGTGAATAAACGGGCACTCGGAAGACCTCTGTGAGCTGAGAGTGCACAATGGGTACTCTCTCCACCTGTTGGAAGGCTGGAACCCTCGATATGACCTACGGCAACCTGTAGCACTGTTTCCTCTATGCCGTGATAAACAGGTAATTCGACGCCTATCTTTTCAATGCTGATGTAGCCCATGATGCCGTTTCCATCAACATTAAGCATATTATCATAGCCTGGAACATCATCGTAATACATCAGTGGGAATCTGATTTTTCGCAGAGCTTCGTTGTAATCTTCAGCCTCTTCAAACAGATGGCTACAATCCTCAGCGGACATCTTAGAAATAACGGTATCGTAATTAGCGATAGCTTTTGTCTGACGCAAATCATTCCAGTAATTACTAAACCAAGGGTACAGCATCAAGGACAATCCCACAATCAGGGTCAGTATTAATATTATGGTTAAAAACGACCCTTTTTTCATAATGGGACTCTCCTCATTGTTGTACTCGGGGGAAGGCTCAGCCTTCCCCCGTTATCAGTAAAAGAAAAAATTTATGTTTTATCTGAGGCGTTTTTTAACTACCAGCATTACTGCTGCGCCGATAAGTAAAACAGAACCCAGCACATAGAATATTACAGTACCTACACCACCGGTAACAGGTAATGTAGAACCTGATGAGTTACGTACGCCAACAGTGTTGCTGTCCTGCTCTTTATCGTCAACCTTGTAGTTAACAGTTACGCTAACCTCGTCACCTGTCTGAGTGTAAACAGGAATAATCTCAATCTTAACAGGAGTCTCCATCAGGTTGTAGCCTGCAGGAGCTTTTGTCTCCTTAAGGTAGTAGATACCCTCGTCAAGACCACGAAGAGAGAGCGCACCCTTTGAGTCAGTATCAAGTACGCTTGCAGCACTCTCGTCTGTAGTCCAGCCATATACAACACCAAGGTCGTCTGCGTCAACAGCAACGCCGTTGATAATCTTACCCTCAGCAATCAACTCTTCTGTTACAACCTGTGCATAATACTTAACAACCTTATCATTCTCAGTACGCTCATAGTTGACATAATGCACCATGTAATTTCACAACATGAACAACTGTGGCTGGCACGCAACCGTTCCGGTGGTCTGTATGAAAGTAGTTCCTATCTCAGAAAATTTCTTAAGAGTAATCCGTTAGATTGGAAAAAACGTTAAAAAGAATCTTTGTAAAAAATACATAGGGGGCTGTTGCAAAACCTGAAATTTGAAAGCACATTTTCGTACGGAGAAAACGGAGTGTACTGAGTGTACGGAG
>JAZSFG010000017.1:0-15340 GCA_045532065.1 Ruminococcus sp.
AAAGAACAGTCCGGTGGACTGTTTTTAGATTCGAAGTCTGCAGAGGCTATGCCTCAAGGATGGACTATGCGAAGCAGAGTCACCCCGCCTTCCCAGCCAGAAAATAGAGGTGCACCTTTAGGTGTGCCTTTATTTTTTATACTTTTGGGGTGTGGAATCGATAGCCTGAGAGGGTGAGAAGCTTATTTTGTACTGTTAGAACTGTATGTTTTTTGTTGCATTATGTAACATTATTTGGTATACTTTTTGTGTATAAAATTTTATAAGGAGTGTTATAAAATGAAGATATTCAACTGCATTTTAGGTGTGCTCTCGATTTTTGCGGCAATTTACTGTTTCATCCTGCCTTTGGGTTCATTCTGGATGACCACTGGCTGGATGGTTGCGGTGCTTTTAGGCGTTATCGGTATTTGCTGTATTTTTGAGTACGCTCAAAACAAGAAAAGTAAAACTCTGATGCTAAACGGTCCGGTTGTACTCATTTTGGGTATCGGCGCTGCTGTGTTGTCCACGCTCGCTATCATCAACCCTAGATGGCAGAACCTCTTTAACATCATCATCGTACTTTTATTCTCTGTATGGATGGTTATTTCGGGTATCGAATCTGTTACTTCTTCTTTTACTCTCAAAAAGAAAAGTATTAAGTTCTGGTGGGTAAGCCTTATCTTAGGCATTTTAGTAATCATCGGCGGTCTTTACAGCGGTACTCACATTCTTTTAACTGGCGTTTTCCTCGGCTACATCTTAGGTATTGCTATGATGATGTACGGTATCCGTCTTATCTGCTCTGTTTTTGAGAAATCTGAGTAAGGAGATTTACAATGAAAAGTGTATTTAAAGAAATGGGAAGCTATAAAAAAGAGCTTCTCTTCATCGTGCTTACCACAATTGGTACCACGATGGCGACACTAGGACTTCCGTCGCTACTCTCAATTATGATTAACGAGGCTAACGGCGACAAAAACATCAGAAAAGTGCTCGCTATCGGTGCGATTATGATTCTCATCGTAATCGGCGGTTTAATCTGCGGTATCATCACAAGTAAGCTTTCCGCTACTGTTTCTATGGGTGTCGGCAGAAACCTGCGTTCAAAGATTTTCAGAAAAGTTCAGTACTTTTCACTTTCTGAAATCGACAAGTTTTCTGCTTCTTCTCTTATCACAAGAACTAACAACGACATCAGTCAGATTCAGACATTCTTAAATCAGTGCTTAAGAATCGCTATTCAGGCACCTATTATGTGCATCTGCGGTATTATCTTAGCAATCACAAGCTCTCCGAGCTTATCAAGCGTACTGATTATTTCTATTCCGATTATGTGCGTTGTACTCGTTATCATCGCTAAAATCGCTATTCCGCTTTCTACTTCTATTCAGGGTAAAATCGATAGAATCAACCTTGTTATGCGTGAAAAGCTCACAGGTGTTAGGGTTATCCGCGCTTTCGGTACTGTTGACTTTGAATCAGAGAAGTTTGACAAAATCAACAAAGACTACAAGAAGAATAACATGAAGCTTCAGAGAACTACTAACTCTGTTCTTCCTGTACTCACTATTATTCTTTCTTTCACAGCCGCTATGGTACTTTTAATGGCTGCTAACCAGGACGTAATCAAGCAAACTGCCGATTACACTATCGGTGAAATTATGGCTATTATTCAGTACATCATGCAGATTATGATGGCTGTTATTATGCTAACGTTGGTATTCGTTCAGCTTCCTCGTGCGTCAACTGCTGCAAAGAGAGCTCAGGAAGTTTTAGAAACCGAGCCATCAATCGCAAACAAAGACGAAACTACAGACAACACTCAGAAGAAGGGTTATCTCACTTTCAAAGACGTTTCATTTACATATCCGGGTGCTGAAGTTCCTGCTATCAAGGGACTTTCTTTCGAAGCTAAACCTGGTGAAACTACTGCTATCATCGGCGGTACAGGTATGGGTAAATCCACTATCGTTAACCTCATCCCTCGTCTTTACGACGTAACAGAGGGTCAGGTTTTAGTTGACGGTGTTGATGTCAGAGATTACGATATGGAAGTGCTCAGAAATAAAATCGGTTTCGTACCACAGAAGGCTGTGCTTTTTTCAGGTACTATCGACTCTAACATCGCTTTCGGTGACAAGAACGCAGACGAGGACTCAATCGAAGAGGCTGTTAAGATTGCTCAGTCGTATGACTTCGTTATGAAGAAAGACGAGGGCTTTAACTCCCCTATCTCTCAGGGTGGTACAAACGTATCAGGTGGTCAGAGACAGCGTCTCGCAATCGCTCGCGCTATCGTCAGAAAGCCTGAAATCTACGTTTTCGACGACTCTTTCTCAGCTCTTGACTTCAAAACTGACAAAGCATTACGTCAGGCACTTTCTGCTGAAACAAATGAAGCTACTGTTGTTATCGTTGCACAGAGAATCTCGACAATTATCGACGCTGACAGAATCATCGTTGTTGAAAAAGGCGAGGTTGTCGGTATGGGTAAACACGACGAACTGCTCAAGACTTGTGACGTTTACAAAGAGATTGTAGATTCTCAGCTTGCAAAGGAGGGTAAATAATATGAAAACTGTTAAACCTTCCAAGAGAAACGGTGCATACAAGAGATTATTCGCTTGTATGAAGCCATACAGAGGCAAATTAATTGTTGCTGTTATAGTTATTTTACTCGGTTGTATCGCATATGCGGCTGCACCACTGCTCATGGGTAACGCAACCGACGCTTTGACAGGACTTTTGTCGGGCAGTAAAGAACCTGACGGTATGTTCTTACATTTCATCGCTATGATGCTAGGCGCTTATCTTTTAAACGCAGTATTATCATACGTCGGAACATCTCTTATCGTATCTGTAGCTGAATCTACCATTTACGATTTAAGAAAGAAAGTTGACTACAAGCTAAGTAAACTTCCTTTAAACTACTACGATACTAACTCATACGGCGATATTTTAAGCCGTGTTACTAACGACGTTGACACAGTTTCAAACTCATTACAGCAAAGTATCTATCAGGTATTAAACGCTATCTTTACTATAATTATCATCTTTGCTGTTATGATTAAGATCAACGTTATCCTCACAGTTGTGGGCTTGGCTATTGTTCCTGTTGCACTTTACGCTGCAGCTAAAATCGCGAAGAAATCACAGCAGAAGTTTAACGCTCAGCAGGGTGGCACAGGTAAACTCAACGGCTTTGTCGAAGAGTACTACTCAGGTCACAATGTTGTTACTGTATTTGGCAGAGAAGAAACTGTTATAAATGAATTCGAGAAAACTAACGAGGAGCTCTTCGAGTCATCAAAGGACGGTCAGTTCTTAGCGGGTACTCTCACCCCTATTATGCAAAATATGACTAACTTTGGCTACGCGCTTGTTAGTATTGTCGGCGTAATACTCGCTATTGCAGGCGGTCTTTCAATCGGTATGATTCAGTCATTCACACTGTATTTAAGACAGTTTGCACAGCCTCTCACACAGGTAATGCAGATTACAAACACTATTCAGGCTACAGGCTCTGCTGCTGCTAGAATCTTCGAGTTCTTAGACGAGCAGGAAGAGGTTCCTGATGTTGAGAATCCTAAGTTCCCTGAAGTTCTCAAAGGTGAAGTTAAATTTGACCACATCCGTTTTGGCTATCTCCCACACCAGACACTTATCACTGACCTCGACATCACAATTGGTGCAGGTGAAAAGACTGCTATCGTTGGTCCTACAGGTGCAGGTAAGACAACACTCGTTAACCTTATTATGCGTTTCTACGACGTTAGAAAAGGTGGAATCAAAATCGATGGTGTTGACATCCGCGATATGGAGCGTAGTAGACTTAGAGAAATCTTCGGTATGGTGCTTCAGGACACATGGCTTTACAACGGTACTATCAGAGATAACATCCGTTACGGCAAGCTTGACGCAACCGACGAAGAGGTTGAAGAGGCAGCTAAGAAAGCAAGAGCTGATGCGTTCATCAGAACACTTCCTGGCGGCTATGACTTCGTACTTTCAGAAGGTGCAAGTAACATCGCTCAGGGTCAGCGACAGTTGCTCACAATAGCTAGAGCAATGCTTAACAACCCTCCAATCATGATTTTAGACGAAGCGACGTCTTCTGTTGATACTCGTACTGAGGTTATGATTCAGGAAGCTATGAACGAAATGATGAAGGGTAAAACATCGTTCATCATCGCTCACAGACTCTCAACCATCAAAGACGCTGAAAACATTCTGTATATGCAGGATGGCGACATCTTAGAGGTTGGTAACCACGAAGAGCTTATGGCTAAAGACGGCTTATACGCTAAGCTTTACAACAGCCAGTTCTCGGACAATAACGGTTAATAATAAATTAAGGCGTGGAGAAATCCACGCCTTTTTTACACATTAAAACAAAAGCAGGCGCACTATACACGCCTGCTTGTTTTTATATAGATTTTACTTCGAGCTCGTCATCATTTGCTGTAATAGCGATTGCAGAAAGATTGCCTTCACCTGCTAAGATAAGCTCGTGTGCAATTTTGTCTTCGACTTCTTTGCGGATTAAGTTTCTAAGATCACGCGCTCCGCTGTTGCCGTCGCAAGACTTGTTCGCAAGATACTCGCACGCTTTGTCGTCAAATTTCAGCTCTATTCCCTTTTCAGCAAGAGTTTCGATGTACTCAGAAAGCATAAGGTGAGCAATTTTGACGAACGATTCTTTAGAAAGTGAAGAGAAAATAATAATCTCATCAACTCGTGCGATAAATTCAGGTCTTAAGAACTCGGAAAGCGCTTTCATAACCTTCTCTTTGCCTGCATCGTCTGTGCTCTTACCAAAGCCTAAAGCTGAGGTGCGGTTCTGTGAACCTGCGTTTGATGTCATAACGATAACTGTGTTAGAGAAATCTACAGCTCTTCCGTGAGCGTCAGTGAGCTTGCCTTCGTCTAAAATCTGGAGAAGGATGTTCAGCACATCAGGGTGAGCTTTCTCAATCTCGTCAAAGAGCAGCACGGAGTACGGACGACGACGGACTTTTTCGGTTACCTGTCCTGCTTCGTCATAGCCGACATAACCAGGAGGTGAGCCGATAATCTTAGACACAGAGTGCTTCTCCATAAACTCGCTCATATCGAGGCGAATAAGGGTCTCAGGAGTGTCGAAAAGCTCCTGTGACAGCACCTTTACTAGCTCGGTTTTACCGACACCTGTAGGGCCTACGAAAATGAAAGATGCAGGGCGTCTGCGAGGTGAAATCTGCACTCTAGAGCGTTTAATAGCCTTTGAAAGAGCGTCTACTGCCTCGTCCTGACCGATAATCTTCTCTTTAAGTTTAACGTCGAAGTCAGCAAGTTTTAAAAGCTCGTTTTCTCTGATTCGAGTAGATGGGATACCTGTCCACAGCTCGATAACCTTCGCTAAATCTTCTTCAGTAACTGACGCGATGAGAGAAGACTCGTCTACATTTGCGAGTTTATCGTCGATTTTAGCAAGCTCGCTATTGACAGTAGCTAAAGCCTCGTAGTCAATTTCTTCAGCGGTTGAAATAGCCTCTTTCTTTAAATCAAGTGACTTTTTCTCGTCATTTAAGCGGTGGAATTCTTCTAAATCTTTATTTCGAAGTGCGGCACAAGCGCAGGATTCGTCTAAAAGATCGATAGCTTTATCAGGTAAGAAGCGGTCGTTGATGTAACGCTCGCTAAATACTACAGCTTTTCGAACAATAGCGTCAGAAACAACTACCTGATGGTGTGTTTCGTAGTAGTCCTTTACACCCGATAAAATCTCTATAGATTCAGCGATACTAGGCTCGCCGACCTTAACAGGCTGGAAACGACGCTCAAGCGCTGAGTCTTTTTCGATATACTTGCGGTATTCGTTAAAGGTAGTCGCACCGATAACCTGAATCTCACCACGAGAAAGCGCAGGTTTTAAGATATTAGCAGCGTTCATTGTACCGTCGGCATCACCCGTACCAACGAGGTTATGTACCTCGTCAATGAACAAAATGATGTTACCTGCTTCTTTAACTTCCTGAGTAAGGCCCTTAATACGGCTCTCAAACTGACCTCTAAACTGTGTGCCTGCAATAAGAGCGGTGAGGTCTAAAAGATGGATTTCTTTATTTTTAAGGCGCTGTGGAACGTCGCCCTGAGCGATTCTAAGAGCGAGTCCCTCTGCGATTGCGGTTTTACCAACACCCGGCTCACCGATAAGACAAGGGTTGTTCTTAGAACGACGGGACAGAATCTGGATAACACGCTCGATTTCTTTATCTCTGCCGATAACTCTATCGGTGTTACCCTCTCTCGCCTTTTTAGTTAAGTCGTAACAGTAAAGCGAAATATGCTTTCTGTTTTTCTGTTTTTTCTCTTTCTTCGGTGCTTTTTCATTCTTCTCGCCGTTTTTCTTCGGAGCCTGATTAAACATATTGAAGAAATTCGGGAAGCTCGGAGCTCCACCGGGAGTAAAGTCAGAATCAGGGTCAGCGTCCATATCTTCAGGTGAGAACTGCTCGACCATATCAGCAACTCCTAAGGTTTCTGCAAGCTCGTTTAAATCGGACGGGTCGTTCATACCCTCCATAATAGTATCCATCTGGTCCTGCACGGCTTCTAAGTCGTCAGCAGAAATGCCCATTTTGTTCATTAAATCTTCGACAGGTTTGATACCTAATTCTTTAGCACATAAAAGGCAGTAACCCTTTGGCTGGTCGTCAGCTTTGTTAGTAGAAACAAAGACTACAGCAGGGCGTTTGCCACATCTGGAACAAATCATATAAATCTCCTTAAAATTATATAAATCGTAAAAAACGAATTATTTACTCAGTAATTGACGCTGAATGTTCATCGCCTGTCTGTGTTTTTGCCATAATGTCGCGATACATCTTCGCGTACATAAAAAGTGCGAAAATCATAACTACAGCGGTGAGTATCAGCAGAATCATCGAAACAATCATTCCTGTTTGCTTCGAAATATAAACAATCGGATTATCAATGTTCTGAATTACTTCCATCAGCACGATGAATGTAACAGAAACGTAGAACATAACAGTGCCGAGTTTACCGTACCACTTAGATTTAGGCACGATAATACCTTTTTTAACCACTTTAGAGCTACCGATAAGCATAAGCAAATCTTTCGCTACTAAAATGACGACAATCGGCAGAAAATACGGCTCGATTACTACTAAACATACGCCAACAGCAAGCAAAGTCAGCTTATCAGCAAGCGGGTCTAAAATCTTACCGAGTTCGGATTCCTGATTAAACTTTCTCGCTATCATACCGTCAAAGCAGTCAGAAATACCCGACACAACGATTATTATTGTAGCGATAAGATACTCCTTGTCTAAAAAGAAAACAACAAACGGAGTAATAAGCAGGATTCTTATTAAAGAGATAAGATTCGGGATAGTAAGAGCACGGTTCGAAAGTGAAGATTCACCCGAATTTTCAAGTTGTGGGGTTTGCGGTCTTTTTTTAGGTGACATTTAAATCTTTTCCTTACAATATAGATATCAGTTTATAGAATATATTACCACTATAGAAGTGATAAAATATGTATGAATTGTAAATTGTTGAAGTAGACAGTATAAACGGCATATGCTCAACAAACGGAGCAATGATTCTGAGTATCAGCGCAAAAAGGCTTAAAAACAGCGCAAGTATCAGCACTCCACCAATAGCACCGAGAATACTGTTGAAAAATTTAAGTACAGGCAGTCTGAAGATTTTAATCAAAAGTTTGTAAAAAGTCAGACGATATATAAAGTATACAGCAAAAAACAGTATAAAAATCAGCACTGAGCTTAATACTGCTTTCACAACAGGTTTGAGTGCACTCTCTACTGCAACCGCCATAGAGGTAGCAACTCCCCCATCGGCTGTTATCGCTGAGTTTAAATCAAAACCTGTAACGAAAAGCGAAAAACGTGCGATCAGCGGAAGTTGTGAAACAGCGTCGGTGACAGATGTTAGCTCGTTAACAAGGGAATGTGTCACAGCGTCTATAACAGACACAGAAACAAAACTGTCGTAAATCAGCGCGCTTAAGTAGTTACCCAAAAATGTAGCGACTAAAAGTGCGATTACATAACCAAAAAGCGAAAGCAAAACTCGTGCTGCGCCGAGCTTGTAGCCGACAAAAAGCGAAATAATAAGTAAAATGATAATGATGACATCAAGTATCATTACAGGTCAATCCTCCTGATTTCGCTCGCACCGAGTATGTAGGCATCGTTTACAGAATATAAAACCGCACTGTGAGGCGCAAGTCCTGCGGTGGTTTCACTCAGCTCGTGACCGTCTTTAGTGTACAGATACAGCGTGTCTGTAGTAAGTGCTGCAACACGGTTTTTGTATGTGCTTAATGAGCGAATCATCAAATCGGTCGAAAACTCGTTTTTCAGCGCACCTGAGGTCGAGAACGAAAAAACGTCGCACATACGGCCATCACCGCTACGCGAAAGCGACAGCGTGAATGTGTTAGTATCGGTGTTGACATCAAAAGCAGTCAGAGTTTTTCCGTCGTAGTTAGTAGTTTTCAGCGACTTTGTTCGTGCATTTAAGGTATAACACGCTTTTTCGCCGATAATACAGCAGTAGTTGTTGTTCAGATGTTCAACGTAGTAGAGAATGTTCTCGTGGATTTCTTCGTAAACAACCGGCTCCTCTTTCTTAAAATCGAGGAGATATACACAGCTAAGCTGACTTCCGTCATGTGCGGAAATACCGCTTAAAACTGCGGTCTTTCCCTTTGAATCTAAAGAAACGCAAGTGATGTAGAAATCCGCAAAAGAGTAAGCGTAAATCTGCTTATGGTCTTTAGAATAAACGTAGAGTTTCGAGAGATAACCGTCTTTTACGGTAACGATAGCGTAAACGCCTGACTTCGAAATATCAGCTACAAGGATATTGTCCTGCGCTTCGCCTGTATAAATAGTCTCGTCGAGGTCGTTAATCGAAAACTCTTTACCTCCTAAGTTATAAACAATCGAGAGGTCGCAGTCTGCAGCTTTAGATAAAGCAGGACTTGTGAAGCTCTGCGGGTATGAATAAATCGTACTACCGTAGCTGTTAAGAGTAGCAAACTTGGTGTCCGAAGCGTAAACGAGGTTTGTATCAATTCGGGTGAAGTTGCCGTTGTTTATTACATCGCCATCGGTAGAAATCGGAAAACGCTCTTCTTTGTCTTTATTCAGCACGCCGTACTGCACCCAGTTCTTAATATTAGAAAAAGTAAGTCGGTCTCTGTTTGCAAACGCAAAAACAGCGATAACAAGCACCAAGATGATAACAAGCGCAAAAATAATCGGCTTTTTGTTGAGCTTTATGGTCTGTAAAAAAGTAGAAAAAAACTTCTTTGAGTCACCCTTTTTCTTAAACGGGATTACGTTCGAGCTTCCTTTTTTGCTCTCTTTTGTGTTCTTTTCGGTCTTAGCTTTTTCAGGAGGGTTCGCCTTTTTCTTGCGCTTAGGTTTTTTAACGCGTTTCTCAGGCTTTTGTGGGGTGTCAGCAGTCTTTTCGTCAGTAGCAACAGGCTCTTGTGAAGAAAAAGCAGGCTCCTGCTTATTCTCTTTTAACTGCTTTTCTCTTTCCTTTTTACCCTCTTTTACCATTTTTCGCTTTTCTTTCAGCGACAAACCGGTTGAAACTTCTGCACTTTCTTCGGCAATAAAATCTGAAGGTGCTTGTGAATCTGCGGTGGTTGTCTGCTCTTCTACAGGTACAACAGGAGCTTCTTCAACATCGAAATTATCGTCGTCTTCTTCAATTACGTCAACGAAAACTTCTTCATTTTTCACAGTTTCTTTTTTATTATCACTGAAGCGTTTACCTTTATATCTCATAAAAAACACCTTTGTTTAATAAATAACTTCGTCTAAATAAAGTCCGCACGCAGGAGCAGTAGGGCCTGCTTCTTTGCGGTTTTCGGCTTTGATAATATCAGGGATAGAGTCAGCCTTGAGCTTTCCCTGTTGAATTTTAAGTAAAGTGCCGACCATAATACGCACCATATTATATAAAAAGCCGTCAGCCTGCACGGTCATATACACAAAATCGCCATCGCGCTCAACAGAAAAACTCTGTACAGTACGGGTAAAGTCGCCCTTTTCCCTTTTATCCAGCGTGCAAAAGGAAGTGAAATCGTGAGTGCCGACGTAATCCTGAGCTGCACGATTTAACATCTCAACATCAATCGGATAGCGATAATGCAGAGCATAACCCTCGCAAAACGGATTTCGAACTTCTGTGTTTAAAATCTTGTAGACATAGCGCTTGCCTTTTGTGCTATATCGAGCGTGAAAATCATTATCGACTTCGCACACGTCTTTTACAACAATACTAAGTGGCAAATATCGATTAAGTGCGGCTTTTAAGCGTTCACAGGTGATTTTGTGGTCAGTTTTCATCGAAATGACGTACATATTAGCGTGCACACCCGTATCGGTACGGCTACAGCCCTTAATATCAGGAGTATTGCCGATTACGCTTTTTAGAGCATTCTGGAAACATTCCTGTACGGTTAAGGCGTTTTTCTGGATCTGCCAACCGTGCAGGTCTTTTCCGTCGTATGAAATTGTAATTTTTAAATTCCTCATCTCACCGATGGAAGAAACACATTGCATAAAACAACTCCACAAATGATAAGTAAAATGACGCCCATAGAAACGTAGTCTCGTGCACCTAAGCGCAACTGTTTCATACGGGTTCTGCCCTGTCCGCCCTGATAGCATCGACATTCCATCGCAACAGCGAGTTCGTACGCACGACGGAAAGCAGAAACGAAAAGCGGAATTAAAACAGGTACTAAGGCTTTTACTCGGGCGAGAAGATTACCCGATTCCATATCAGCACCGCGGGCTTTCTGTGCCGACATAATCTTGTCGGTTTCTTCGAGTAAAAGCGGTACAAAACGAAGAGCGATGGTCATCATCATCGCAATTTCGTGAACTTTGATTTTAAAAATAGTGAGCGGTTTCATAAGTCGCTCTAAAGCGTCTGTCAAATCAGTCGGCGAGGTTGTAAAAGTTAAAGCCGAGCTGACAAGAATCAGACAGAAAATACGAACAGTAACAAAAATCGCGTTATAAATACCCGAAAGTGTCACCTTGAATATCCACAACTGATAAATCGGGTCGCCTGTGCCGTAAAAGAGATTCAAAAACGAAGTAATCAGCACAATAAATAAAATCATCTTCAGACTCTTAAAATAAAGCCTTAAAGGTACTGCAGACATAAGCACTATAGTAAAAACCGAAGCTGTGACCAGTGCGAGTGAATAAAAGTTAGAAGTGCAGAAAACGAGTACTAAAAAAGCAGTAAGCGACAGAATCTTAACTCTAGGATCGAGTCTGTGCAACACGCTTTTTGCAGGGTAGTACTGACCAAAAGCAACATCTCTCATTACAATCTGCCCTCCTTTTTCAGAAGCTCGGTAATCTCAAGCACTGCTTTGTCAACAGTGAGAATACCTTTAGGCAAATCAAGTCCAAGCTCACGCAGTCTGTCTGTAACACGAGTAATCTGTGGCACTCGCAGACCGATTTGCGACAGCTCATCGCTTCTAGCGAAAACCTTCTCGGTTTCGTCAAACATAGTAAGCTCGCCTTTGTTCATAACCATAACCTTACTGCACACACGAGCGACGTCTTCCATCGAGTGTGAGACTAAAATCACGGTATTGTTACGAGCTTTCTGATACTGAGAAATCTGTGACAAAAGGACATTTCGACCGACAGGGTCAAGACCCGCGGTAGGCTCGTCCAGAATCAGCACATCAGGGTCCATCGCGATAACACCCGCGATAGCCGCTCTGCGCTTTTCACCGCCTGACAAATCAAACGGTGATTTCTTAAGCATTTCATCAGTAAGGCCGACAAATTTAGCGGCACTTAAAACTCTTTTATTTATTTCGTCTTCGCTTAAACCCATATTAGAAGGGCCGAAAGCGATATCTTTTTGTACAGTTTCTTCGAAAAGCTGGTACTCAGGGTACTGGAAAACAAGACCGACTTTAAAGCGAAATTTACGAATTTCCTTCGGCTTTGACCATATATCAACGCAGTCGACATAAACCTTGCCCGATGTCGGCTTTACAAGGCCGTTTAACATAGAAACAAGCGTCGACTTGCCCGAGCCTGTGTGGCCGATAAGTCCGACGAAATCGCCTTTTTCAATTTCAAAAGAAACATTCTTTACTGCGTGACGCTCAAACGGAGTCTTCACACCGTAAGTGCAACAGAGGTTCTCGACTTTTATCGTACTCATAAAAGCACCTCCGCAAGCTTATTCACGCAATCGTCAGCATGAAGACTTAGAGTGTCAAGCTCCACGCCACAAGCTCTGAGCTTATAACACAGCTCAGTCACCTGTGGGACATCGAGCCTGTGTCGCTTTAAAAGCTCGACCTGAGAGAAAACTTCATCCGGTGTACCCGAAGTGAGAATTTTTCCGTCGTCCATAACGATAACACGGTCAGCGTCAACAGCCTCATCCATATAGTGAGTGATAAGCACGACGGTGATACCTTTTTCGCGGTTGAGCTTCTTAATAGTGCTCATAACCTCTTCTCTGCCCTTTGGGTCGAGCATAGCAGTAGGCTCGTCAAGCACGATGCACGAAGGCTCCATCGCGATAATACCCGCGATAGCAACACGCTGTTTCTGTCCACCCGAGAGTTTGTGCGGAGGCTGGTTGCGGTACTCGTACATATCAACAGCCTTCAGCGCTTCGTCGACTCTGCGCCTTATTTCTTTTGGCTCTATTCCTAAGTTTTCAGGGCCGAAAGCAACGTCTTCTTCGACAATAGACGCAACAAGCTGGTTGTCGGGATTCTGAAGCACCAAGCCTACCATACGGCGAACGGTGAAGTCGTCGTCTTCAAGAGAAGTGTCAACGTCGTTTACATAAAGCTTGCCCGAGTGTGGCAAGAGCATCGCGTTTAAATGCTTCGCAACGGTAGATTTGCCGCAACCATTGTGACCAAGTAGTGCGACAAACTCACCTTTTTTTACGGTAAATGAAACGTCATCAAGCACTTTATCGGCTTTTTCTATATTAACTTGTGTCTGTTCTTCATCGATATAGCTGAAAGTAAGATTCTGTGCTGTGATAAATTCCATATAATCTCCGTGTTATTTCTTCCATATTGCGGTACTACCGCAAGGTAAAATCAAGTTTGACTCGGTGACGTGGAGTCCGATTTCGCTTGATGTAACCGAGCCACCGAATTTTTTCACTAAAATTGTGTTTAACATATACTCCATTACTGACGGAGGTAAACCCGTAGTGTAGGAGTTTAAAATAAAGAAGCGTGCATCGTCGGAAAGAATAGTAGAGCATAATTCTATAAAAGAATAAAGCTGTTCTTCAAGTTTCCACACTTCGCCACCGGGACCGCGTCCGTATGATGGAGGGTCCATAATAAGTCCGTCGTACTTGTTACCACGGCGCTGTTCCCTAGCAACAAACTTCATACAGTCGTCAACAAGCCATCTGACAGGTTTGTCAGCTAGGTTAGATGAAACTGCGTTTTCTTTCGCCCACTGGACCATACCTTTTGACGCGTCGACGTGGCACACTTTAGCTCCTGCTTCTAAACAAGCAAGAGTCGCACAGCCTGTGTAACCAAAGAGGTTAATCACATTAAGCTCTCGGTCAGCGTTTTTAATAATATCAGACGCAAAATCCCAGTTAGTAGCCTGTTCAGGGAAAATACCCGTGTGCTTAAAGCCCATAGGCTTCACGTTGAAGACTAAATCTCTGTATTTAAGCGACCACTGCTGTGGAATTTTCTTGTACACCTGCCACTGTCCACCGCCGGAATTAGAACGGTGATACCTTGCGTGTGCGTTTTTCCACAGCGGATTTTCTCGCTTTGTGTTCCAGATAATCTGCGGGTCAGGACGGATGAGGATAATATCGCCCCATCGCTCGAGTCGCTCACCGCAAGACGCATCTATAAGCTCGTAGTCGAGCCAATTTGATGATACTCGCATCAACCAAGTCTCTCCTTAACGATAGCTGCCATCTCCTGAGCTAACTCATCGATTTCGTTGTAGTCCTCGCCCTCGAGCATAACTCGAACGAGTGGCTCAGTACCTGATGCACGAACTAAGATACGACCTCTGCCCTCTAAAACAGCAGAAATACGGTCGATAGCCTCTTTAATACCCTCGTCTGTCTTGAAAATCGCCTTACCCTCGTTAGAAATCTTAACGTTAACGAGTACCTGAGGGAAACGCTCCATAAGTGTAGCGATAGAAGAAAGTCTTGCGTTTCTGCGGTTTAACATACTTAAAAGGTGTGCGCCTGTGAGCTGACCGTCGCCTGTTGTAGCGTAGTCAAGGAAGATAACGTGGCCACTCTGCTCACCGCCGATGTTGTAGCCTTCCTTAAGCATTTCTTCTAAAACGTATCTGTCGCCAACAGCAGTTGAAACGAAGTTCATACCATTTTCGTCACAGAATCTGTTGAAGCCCATATTAGTCATAACAGTGCCGACAACAGCGTCCTTCTTGAGTTTACCCTGACTCTTTAAATCAGCAGCAAGAATAGCGATGATGTAGTCACCGTCAACGAGCTCGCCGTTGTTATCAACAGCTAAGCATCTGTCAGCGTCGCCGTCAAAAGCAAGACCTGCGTCGAGCTTGTTGTCTTTAACGTACTGCATAAGTGTCTCCATGTGAGTAGAACCGCAGTTTGTGTTGATATTAACGCCGTCAGGCTTATCAAAGAGCATATGAACTTTAGCACCGAGCTTAGTGAAGAGCTTTTCTGCTGTACGGGATGATGAGCCGTTTGAGCAGTCGAGAGCTACTTCCATACCGTCAAGTGCGTATGGTACTGTTGATGCTACATAGTCGATATAGTCATCAGCAGCGCAGTCGATAGTCTCAACTGTACCAAGACCCTCGTGCTCAGGAATTGTGTATGGCTTAGCGTTATCAAGGATGATAGCCTCAATCTCTTCTTCTAAAGCGTCAGGGAGCTTGTAGCCCTCACCGCTGAAGAGTTTAATGCCGTTGAATTCATAAGGGTTGTGTGACGCTGAAATCATAATACCTGCGTCAGCGTTATATTTCTTAACGAGGTAAGCAACAGCAGGAGTAGGAACAACTCCTAAGAGCTTTACGTTAGCACCTACTGAACAAAGACCTGCGATAAGAGCGCCTTCGAGCATATCACCTGAAAGACGAGTGTCCTTACCGATTAAGAAAGTCGGGTGCTTAACGTCGCTTGAAGTTAAAACCATAGCTGCGGCTTTACCGATGTTCATAGCGAGCTCAATTGTAAGTTCTGTATTAGCGACGCCTCTAGCGCCGTCTGTACCAAATAATCTTCCCATATTTATTCTCCTTAAAATAAAATT
>JAZSFG010000040.1:0-13432 GCA_045532065.1 Ruminococcus sp.
AGTTCAACACCAGCAACGATATTTCCCCATTGGTCTTGTCCGCCATATTGAAGAGTGCACCCATGGGATTTGTGAAGATGCACAAAGTCATATGCTTGCATGAGCATATATCCCATTTCAAAGAAAGTGAGTCCACCTTCATTCAATCTGTTGTCGTAAATTTCACTTGAAAGCATTTTGTTTACATTGAAATGAACACCAATATCTCTCATGAAATCGATAAATTCATACCCCTTAAACCAATCAGCGTTGTTAACGATAAGAGCCTTACCGTCAGAAAAATCAATAAGGTTAGACATCTGCTTTTTAAAGCACTCAACATTGTGAGCGATAGTTTCAGTTGTCATCATCTGACGCATATCAGTACGACCACTTGGGTCACCAATCATAGCTGTACCACCGCCGATAAGAGCGATAGGCTTATTACCAGCCATCTGCAGACGCTTCATAAGACAAAGTGCCATAAAGTGGCCTACGTGTAAACTGTCAGCAGTCGGGTCAAAGCCGATATAAAATACAGCTTTACCGCTGTTAACAAGCTCTCTGATTTCTTTTTCGTCAGTAACCTGCGCGATAAGACCGCGGGCTACGAGTTCTTCATAAACTCCCATTTTGATTTTCCTCTCCTAATTGATATGTGTTTAGTATATAGATAAACTCGGTTTTGTCAAGTTTTTACTTGTTTTTTGCGCGCATTTTCGCTTTTTTCTTGTAATTTGGCTTGACTTTCTTGTGAGTTTTATTTTTTACAGTTTTTTTGTCGTATTGTGGCGGAATTTTCGCATTTATCAGACAGTTTTTACCTGTACCGATTAAGTCCCTGCGTCCTGCTTTAATCAGTGCTTCAACAACGAGATCTTTGTTCTGTGGTTTGAAGTACTGGAGCAGTGCGCGTTGGAGCGCTTTTTCGTGCGGAGATTTCGCAACGTAGACTTCTTTTAGTGTATACGGGTCTAAACCTGTGTAATACATACATGTTGACACAGTACCCGGAGTCGGGTAGAAATCCTGCACCTGATCAGGGTGGATTTTCTCACGCTTTAAGTAAAGTGAAAGCTCCACGGCTTCCTTTAAAGTCGAGCCCGGATGCGAGCTCATAAGATACGGTACAAGATACTGTTCTTTCTTAGCCTGCTGAGTTTTTCTGTAAAACTCGTCCTGAAAACGCTTATACACTTCGATGTGCGGTTTGCCCATCTTATCAAGCACAATGTCAGAACAGTGCTCAGGAGCAACTTTTAACTGTCCGCTGACGTGGTGAGTAACAAGCTCGCGGAAGAACTCGTCAGACTCGTCTTCTAAAAGGTAGTCAAATCGAATTCCCGAGCGGATGAACACCTTTTTGACACCGTCTAATTTGCGTAGTGTTCGAAGTATATCGATGTACTCTTCGTGGGAAACCTGCAGATTCTTACACGGAGTAGGTGCTAAACACTTCTTTCCTTTACACATACCGTGCTTTTTCTGCATCTCACACGACGGCATTCTAAAGTTCGCGGTTGGACCGCCGACGTCGTGAATATAGCCTTTGAAATTAGTGGATGCGATGAGTTTTTTCGCTTCTTCCACTATGCTCTCTTTACTGCGCACAGTAACCGCTCTGCCCTGATGAAAAGCAATAGCGCAGAAGTTACATCCACCGAAACAACCACGGTTGTGTGTAATCGAAAACTCGACTTCCTGTATGCCAGGCACTCCGCCTTCGCTTTCGTAGGAAGGGTGGTATGCTCGTTCGTACGGGAGTGAGAATATGTAGTCAAGCTCTTGTGTCGTAAGTGGTGGTTGTGGAGGTGTCTGGACTAAAATACGATTTCCATCACGCTGAATAAGAGTCTTTCCACGCACGCTGTCGTACTCGTCTAGCTCTTTACGGGTTGCGACACAGTAGTCAACTTTGTCAGTACTTACTCGCTCGAAAGTCGGAAGCTCAGTTACACTCATCGGGGTGTAGTCAGAAGTCTTTACTGCGTAGCAGATACCTCTTATATCACGCAGAGCTTCGACTGTGTAGCCCTCGTTAAGACGGTCAGCGATTTCTACCGTCTGGTGCTCGCCCATACCATAGACGATGATATCAGCCTGTGAGTCAAAAAGAATCGAGTGTCGCACTTTATCGTCCCAGTAGTCGTAGTGAGCAAAACGTCGAAGACTCGCTTCGAGTCCGCCAAGGATAATAACAGAGTCGGGGTAAAGTCGACGCACAATATTCGAGTATACAATCGCGGCACGGTCAGGTCGCTTGCCCATAATACCGCCTGCGGTGTATGCGTCAACTTTTCTGCGTTTTTTCGCAACTGAATAGTGCGCGACCATACTGTCGATATTACCCGAAGTAATCATAAATCCAAGTCGAGGCTTTCCATACTGGAGAAAATCTTCGTCACCTTTCCAGTCAGGCTGTGACAAAATCGCGACCTTATATCCCCTGTCTTCTAAAAGTCGCGAAATAATAGACACGCCGAAAGACGGATGGTCAACATAGCTGTCGCCTGTGATTAAAACAAAGTCGAGTTCTTCCCATCCTCGCTGTTTTACTTCTTCAATTGTAATCGGTAAAAAAGCCATGGCGTGTCCTTTCTTTTTTCTAGATTAGAATTCTTCTATAGAATTATAAATCGCTGTATAATTAAAATTCTTCGTCAAAATCTTCTTGTGAATCTGACTGTACATCCATAACATGGTTTCTCTCTAACCATTCGCTGTATGTCATAAGGACATCACGAGCCTTCGAGCCCTGATGCGGTCCGACGATTCCCATCTGTTCCATATCGTCAATCATACGGCCTGCACGAGCGTAACCGACTTTAAGTCTACGCTGTAAAAGCGAAGTCGACGCCTGTCCCGCTTCGATAACAACTTTAATCGCTTCTTCCATAAGTGAATCGACATCAGGAGCGTCAGCGGATGCAGACGAAGCGCTTTCTTTCGCGTTTTTGCCGAGTTCTTCAGCAGCAATTCGACGAATACGCTCTTCAACCTCAGCGTTGTACTGGGCGTCGTGAGATTTCTTTATGTATGATGTTACGCGTTCGATTTCCTCGTCCTTTGCGTAACAGCCCTGTACACGCATCGCCTGTGATGCGCCGACAGGAGAGTAAAGCATATCACCGTAACCGATAAGCTTTTCAGCACCACTCGCGTCTAAAATTGTACGTGAGTCGATGTTTGAGCTTACCTTAAGAGCGATACGCGACGGAATGTTCGCTTTGATAACACCTGTGATGACGTTAACCGACGGACGCTGTGTAGCAATAATCAGGTGCATACCAGCCGCACGAGCCATCTGTGCAAGACGACAAATAGCGTCTTCAACTTCAGAAGGTGCCGCCATCATAAGGTCGGCAAGCTCATCGATAGCTATTACAATTTGCGGAAGCTTCTCTTTTGCAACAGGAAGTCCACCAACTTCAAGGCACACTTCTTCGTCGCTGTCAGGTGTAGAGTTCTGTGCTATATACTCGAGATTTTTCTCGATAAGCTTGTTGTACGAGCCGATGTCCTTGCAATCGTATTCAGAGAACAGCTTATAACGATTTAGCATTTCAGAAACAGCCCAGTTAAGTGCGCCTGCGGCTTTTTTAGCATCAGACACAACAGGAACGAGCAGGTGCGGAATGCCCTTATATTTCGAAAATTCAACCATTTTAGGGTCGATAAGAAGAATCTTTACTTCGTCAGGGTTAGCTCTGAAAAGTATGCTCATCAAAAGTGAGTTTACGCATACTGATTTACCTGAACCTGTAGTACCTGCGATGAGCAAGTGAGGCATCTTCGCTAAGTCGGTGAGGACAACCTCACCGCTGATGTCACGACCTAAAACGCAGGAAAGCTTTGATGAACTATTCTTAAACTCGCTTGAATCAATAAGTTCTCGAAGGGAAACTGTGCTAGTGACTTTATTCGGTACTTCAATACCGATTGCGGCTTTACCCGGAATAGGAGCTTCGATTCTAACGCCTTTAGCGGCTAAGTTAAGCGCGATATCATCAGACAGGTTAGTAATCTTACTGATTTTAACACCTGCGGCAGGTTGGAGCTCGTAACGTGTTACAGAAGGGCCACGACAGATGTTAGTGATGTTAGCTTTAACGCCGAAGCTGTTTAAAGTTTCAACGAGCTTAGTCGCGTTATTCTGAAGCTCTAGCATCGCAGAAGCGCCTTCTGTGTCGCTTGCAGGGTCTAAAAGTGTAACAGGAGGGTACGAATACTGTTGTTTCTTCTTCTCATCGCTCTTCTTAGCTTTCGAGACCTCTTCTTTTATTTCTTCTGTTTCGCTTTCTAAATCAACAGGAACTGTCTGTGGGTCCGCTTGTTTTGCACCATCAGACACAGTAGTTGACTTCTTGCGACGTGAAATTTTATCAGCAACCGCTGACGCATCGTCTGTTTCTTCTTCAGCGATAATGCCGTTGTTAGCGTTGTTGATAATATCGATAATCTTCTGGTCAGCTTCTGCTTCAGGAGAAAGAGGTTTCTTCTTCGGTTCTTCAGCATCAAGCGGAATATCGATGCGGTCTCTGCCCTTTTTCGGGGTGTGGTAGTCAACAACTTCGACAGCGTCGTCGACATCGTCTTTGTGCTCTTCCCTATACTTTCTGCGTTCTTCGCGGTGTTTCGAATATCTATCGTACTGCTTGTGAGCAACGCGCATAATATCGGCAAAAGTAACACCGGTAAGAAGCATAACAAATACAATAAGCAAGACGATGGAGATAATAATAGACGGAGCGTCAGTAAACCACGCCCTCATCGGGTAACCAATGAGTGTGCCGACTACACCGCACAGACTCGCACCGGTTGCAGATCCTTTGTATGAATCAGCGATTGCCTGTATGTAGTTTCTGCCCTCGTTGTAGTCTGTTTTGCCGAAAAGGTAGATAAGCGCACACGAGAAAACAACAATGAGAATAGAAAGGGTTACTTTCATCCCTTTGTGTGCCATCTGCTTTTCTTTTGCGGTCATAATTCCCATATAAAGGAACACAAACGGAACAAGCGCAAAACTTAAACCGAACATACCAAACATAAAGCCACGCATACCTGCCCACAGATTAGCGCCAGGGACAACAAGAAGCGTAAACAGAATAACAGATGCAGCAATAAGAAGAATCGCCTTTACCTGAGGGTTAAGAAAAGAATTCTCTACGGGTTGGGTTTTCGCACTGCTGTGGTTTTGTGGCTGTTTTTTAGATTGAGTTTTGGCAGGTTTTTTAGCTGTTTTGTTTGCCAATTTCATCACTCCTGTATTTTCTAAAACGGAATTTTAATTATTCTTAATTCGAATTATAATCACTTAATAAAAATATTGCCGCCTACTTTTGCTTCTATAATACTAACAACAATAACAGCGATACCGACAACAGCGGTGTAAGCGATAAAGACAATCATCTTGTTTGTTTTTAATAACCACTTAAACAAAACGATTGAAAGGTAGCCGACAATAGCGGAAGCTACCATACCGGCTAAAATAACCCACACGGAAATGCCGATACCAGCAGGGTCAGCGAGTGCGTCAGAAAGCTCGAGTACAGCCGCCGCTAAAATAGACGGAATAGCCATAATGAAAGTAAAATCTAAAGCTGTCTGGCGGTTAACGCCTCGAAGCTGTCCTGCAGCTAAAGTAGAACCGCTTCGTGAAAGGCCAGGGAAAATAGCGGCACAGCACTGTGTAAGACCGACAACAACAGCGTCTAAAACTGTGAATGACTGTTTACCTGCTCCCTGCTCTGATAAAGTACCCGCAGCCTTTTCTTTCTTCTCCATACGGTTGTTACAGATATTGCCAATTGTGAGCAACGCACTTGTCACTAAAAGAGCAATACCGACAACATAGAAGTAGTCAGGACCACTTAAAACATCAGCGAAATCTTTCACTTTCATACCTGTACCAGGTACAGGAACGAAAAGCAAAAACAGCGGCAAAAGTGCAATAATGAGCATAAAAATCATTCTGCGGTCGTGGTTCATATTTTTAAAAGAAAACTTCTTTGTGAAAATATCGCGAACGATAAAGACCGCCTCTTTAATCAAACGCCAGATAAGCTTGTAGTAAAAGGCAACAACTGCGACAAGTGTGCCAATATGTAACATAACATTAAAGAACAGATTGTTCTCGGTAACGCCGAGCACGTGCTGTGTAATAGCGAGGTGTCCTGAGCTGGATACAGGTAAAAACTCGGTTAAGCCCTGTACTATACCCTGAATTATAGCGTCAAAAAAATTCATACTTATCCTCCGTTTATGTAACGCCCGTAGGCGCTTATTTCTTATTTGGAATTATTTTCACCCTTTGAAATCATATCAAACAGACAATCGGTGGCTTCCGATAAAGTAGTGACCTTATCGCAAAGGCCCTCGTCGACCGCTTCCTGACCTTCTAAAATAGTACCGATGTCGGTGACGAGTTCTCCTGTATTTAAAACAAGCTGAGTGTATCGTTCTTTAGTGATATTCGAGTTATCCGCGACAAAGGTCGTTATTCTGTCCTGCATACGACGGAAATACTCGAAAGTCTGCGGCGCACCTACTGTAAGTCCTGTTGTGCGTACGGGATGCACTGTCATCGACGCACTCTGTGCGATAAAGGTTTTATCGGTAGACACAGCAAGCGGAATACCTATAGAGTGTCCCCCACCGAGCACGATGGAAACAGACGGTTTTTTCATCCCTGAGATGAGTTCAGCAATCGCAAGTCCTGCTTCAACATCACCGCCTGCGGTGTTAAGAAGTACAAGTAACCCGTCAATTCGTTCATCCTCATCGATAGCGACAAGCTGAGGGATAACGTGTTCATACTTAGTGGTTTTGTTGGAAGACGGGAGGACATAGTGCCCCTCAATCTGACCGATAATAGTCAGACAGTAGATGACCTTATCCCCACGTCTCGTGATAACCGAGCCGAGGTTACCGATTCGCTCGTGATAGTTATCACCGCTGAACTGTTCGGTAAGGTCGGGCTCTGTTTGTTCTTCTTCATTATCGTTTAAAATAATCGCATCATAATCATTAGTTTTCATAGAAAAATGCACCTCCACGGGTAGCATCTCCCGAAAACACAAAATAATGTATACAACTTGTTTTATTATAACATCATTTGGTGTATTCTTCAAGAAAAATACGCAATTTTCTGCATTATTTCTATATTATAATTTTATTTTTATAAAGTTGTAGTATGCTATACTGAGCAAATTAGATTTTGGAGGTCTGTAAATGGAAACAAATTTCGTTTATGGAATTATAATATTCATTTGTATTATATTGTCAGGTTTTTTCTCGGGTACTGAAACCGCATTTTCGTGTGCCAACAGAATCAGGCTGAAAAGTTACGCTGACAACGGCGACAAAAGAGCTGTCACAGCACTGTGGGTTGTTGACAACTACGACAAGGTTATTACCGCCATCTTAATCGGAAATAACATCGTAAACTTAGGTTGTTCATCTATTGCGACTGTGCTTTGTATGAATCTTTTCGGCAACTCGGGTGCGGCTATCGCGACGGGTGCTACGACATTTCTCGTACTAACTTTCGGCGAAATTATCCCTAAGTGCTTCGGTAAGGAAATTTCTGATAAAGTTGCGCTTAGTACTGCGTGGATAATAAAATCTCTCGTTTATATTCTCTTTCCGTTCGTTTATTTCTTTATCGGAATTAAAACTCTCGTATTAAAACTCGCAAACGTCAAGAAAAACGAGCCGAGTGTTACGGAAGACGAGCTTAAATACATCATCGACTCCATCGAAGAGGAAGGTATTTTAGAAGAACAGGAAAAAGAGCTCGTACAGTCAGCTCTCGATTTTGACGAAAAGACAGCTTTAGAGATTCTCACTCCGCGTGTCGACGTTGTACTCATCGACGCTCAGGACGACGAGAAAACTATCCGCGAAATCATCTTAAAAGAGAGATACTCGAGAATCCCTGTGTATGAAGACAGTATTGATAACATAATCGGTATTCTGCAGACTCGAGATTACCTAGAGAAGCTAAGCGAGGGTGTGACACCTGACATAAAAGAGCTTGTCACAGACGCACACTTCATTTACAAATCACGCAAACTTTCTGACATCTTAACCGACTTCAAGGAAAACAAGCTTCACATCGCTATTGTTACAGACGAGTACGGCGGTATGCTCGGTATTGTTACGATGGAAGACCTGCTCGAAGAAATCGTCGGCGACATCTGGGACGAAGACGAAGACGAAGAAAGAACATACACAAAACTTAAGGACGGAAGATATATCATCAGCGGTGATATGGATTTATCCGACCTTTTCGAAATTTACGAAATGAACGATGACGACGACATCGAGAGCATTTCTGTCGGCGGTTTCATCGTCGAACAGCTCGGCAGAATCCCTAATATCAACGAATCTGTGACATACAAAGACTTAACTATTACAGTAAAACGAGTGAAACAAAACCGTATTCAATCAGCCTTTGTGTGTAAAAACGAAGAAGAATAACACATAAAAACACCCCGACCAAGGGCGGTGCAATGTAGTGATTTAATAGCCTTAAATCAATTCTTTTGTCGAATGACTGTGTTAAAGCACTCGAAATACGACAGTATTTCATCGTGCTTACGCCTTGTCCTTCACGCAAAAGAATAAGATTTCAGGTGCTACGCAGTTTAAAGTTAGATATTTTTTGTTTAGACTAAATGAAAGAACCTCGTAAGGCTGGCGCTTACGAGGTCTTTTTTATGAAGTATAAGCAGAAAATAGCAACTTTTAACCTGATAAATCACTGCATTGCACAGCCCTTACGTAACGGCTTTAATTATTCATTTGCACAGTCTGCACTATCTGACAACAGCATTTTAAGCCCATGTTCAATAGAACATAAAACAAAAGAAAGATTTTCGCACGCCGCTTTCGGGCTACCAGGTAGATTTATTATCAAACTGTTGTTTTTGATTCCGCTCACACCACGCGAAAGCATACCGCGCGGAGTTATCTCCATAGACTTCATACGCATATATTCACAGATACCCGGAGTTAATTTCTCGATAACTTCAAGCGTAGCTTCAGGAGTTACATCTCTTTTTGAAAAGCCTGTACCACCAGCTGTGATGATGAGATTAATGTTATCGTTGACAGCTTTACAGAGTGCGTCCTTAATATTTGAAGTCTCATCAGGTACTACAACATTATCATCGACTTCGTATCCGTGTTCTAACAGTAAATCTGACACAGCAGGACCTGTTAAATCTTCGTAAGTCTTATTATAACACCTGTCGCTGACAGTAATTACTTTTGCTGTATACATAGCACTCACTTTCCAAACGGGCATTTTGGGTATGTACACACATCGCACGACATACATAAACCACCCTCACCCATTTTCACAAAATCAATTTTATTCATCTTTATTCCGGCAACAATACGCGGTAAAGCGATATCAAAAACAGTAGCTTTAGCATACATTACACATCCAGGAAGGCCAACAATCGGCGTACCATCCTCAAAATAACCAAGTAAAAACATTGCACCCGGAAGTACAGGAGCGCCGTATGTAATTATACCAGCACCGCTTTTCTTTATAGCACCAGGTGTATTATCGTCAGGGTCAACGCTCATACCACCAGTACAAAGAATAATATCGACATCAGCTTCACGCATTAACTTGATAGCATCAACGATATTATTTTTGTTATCATTAGTAGTGATGTGCTTTACTACTTCTACTCCAAAATCAGACAGTTTATTAACTACAGCAGGTGTGAATTTATCTTCAATTTTACCACTATACACTTCTTTGCCTGTTGTGATAATTCCTGCAGTTTTCTTAATAAACGGATAAACATTTACAATTTTTTTATCAGTACAAATCTTCTCGGCATTCTCGATTTTATCCTCACTAATAATCAACGGAATAACTCGAGTACCACAGAGCTTCTGCCCTTTTACGACACTTGTACCGCTCTTAATTGTAGCGACCATAATCTCGTCGATTGAATTTACTTTGTATAGCAAATCTGTATCGATAATTACTACACCATCAGTAGCAGAACTAAGCTCAATTTTGCCCTCGCTAACTTCACTATGGGTAGTGTTTTCACCTTTACAAATAGATGCTAAGCGAAGAGCAGCGTCATTTTCGTGAAGTGTACCTTCATTATGTTCCCATACATATAGATGTTCTTTGCCCATTGATAACAACACAGGGATATCTTCTTCTTTTAAGATATGACCTTTCTTGAAACGAGCACCTTTGTACTCATCTTTAATTATCTGAGTTAAATCATGACACAAAATATGTCCAACAGCGTCAGTAGTATTTATAAGTTTCATATTAATCCTCTAAAACTTTAATAACATCGTGTGGATAAACACGACCTTCTTTTATAACCTTAGCAAAGATGCCCTCTGTCGGCATAACACATGCTCCGACTAGTTTTTTTATTTCACACTCGTTGTGGCATTTTTTACCTATCTGAGTAACTTCAAGTACCGATTCTCCAATTTTAAGCAAAGTTCCGATAGGCAGGGTGTACAGAACCACACCTTTAGTTAAGATGTTTTCAGCAAAGTCACCGGGATATAAATCGAGTGAATTTCTTCTCATTTTATCTACACTTTCGATACCTAGTAAACTAACCTGTCTGTGCCAATCACCCGCATGAGCATCGCTAACAATTCCGTGGTTTACTTTTAGTTCTATGTAAGGTACCATATGCTTTTTTGTGCCTTTTTTTTCGCTGATACATACAGCTACGACTTCAGCCATATTATTTCTCCCAGTTAAAATCTCCGCTTTTACCGCCGGTTTTTTTGAGCAGATGAATGTTAGTAATTTCCATATCTTTTTGCAAGGCTTTACACATATCATAAATCGTCAAAGCGGCAACAGATACAGCGTTAAGTGCTTCCATCTCTACTCCTGTTTCACCTTTACACTTAACTGTAGAAGTGATAATGATTCCGTTTTCTTTATATTCAAAGCTAATATCAGCTGAGGTAATAGCGATAGGGTGACACATTGGTATTGTGTTAGATGTATTTTTAGCTGCCATAATACCTGCAACCTGAGCGACAGCGAAAACGTTTCCTTTACTAACTTCGCCCTTTTTTACAGAATTCAAAGTGCTTTCGTTCATACATATAAAAGCTGTAGCTTTCGCTGTGCGAATAGTTTCGCTTTTATCGCTTACATCAACCATACGAGCAAGCCCTTGATCATTAAAATGAGTGAAATCCATTTTATCCTCCAATTTCGTTCATAAAACGTGAAGTCTGATTAAAACAACTATTCTCTAAATTATGTGAAAGCGGTTTTGCTAAAATTGCTTTTTTGATACTATCATCAAGCTCATTGCTACTTAAACCTCTTAAATCAGTTTCGTCGTTACTATGTAAGCAAGTCTTAAGTTTCCCATCAGCTGTTATGCGTATTCGATTGCACTGCGAACAAAATTTGTTTGTCATTGGACGAATAAGTCCGATGCAGCCTTTGTAGCCATCAACCTTATATACTTCAGCAACACCGTTGTTGCTGATTTTCTTAAGTCTATTATCCGCTTTTAAAACAGTATCTGACGAGATAAATTTAGACTCTTCCCAACTCGCACTTGCACCAATCGGCATAAGCTCAATAAATCTGATGAAATATGAATTGTCTTTTGTCAATTCGATAAAATCGTTTATTTCGTCAACGTTAAATCCACCTATAAGTACAACATTAATTCTGATATTATTAAAGCCGACACTTTCAGCTACCTTTATAGAGTCAAGCACTTTTTCTAAATTATCAGTACCCGTAATTTGTCTGAATTTATCCTTTTTTAGAGTATCCAGGCTTATGTTGATTCGAGAAACCCCAGCTTTCTTTAATTCTTCAGCATAATTCGATAGCAAACTACCGTTTGTTGTTAAGGTAAGTTCATCTAAACCATCCAGACTTCTGAGTTTTTTACAAAAATCAACAATTCCATCCCTCAAAAGAGGTTCTCCACCTGTTAAGCGAATCTTTTTTATACCACACTTAACAGCAGACTCACAAATCACAAATAGTTCATCAAGTGACAAAATTTTAGTATAAGACATAAAATCATCAGGTTTGCAATAACTGCAGTTGTAATTACACTTATCGGTTACAGAAAGACGCATATACGTGATATCTCTGTTATATCCATCTTTCATAAATTCACCTACTTTAAATAATATAAATTATCTCGATTAACCGATACAGAAACGGTTTCACTGACTTTGTAACTATCAAGATTTTTTCCTGTCTTAACCAGAACCGGTTTATCAAATTGCTCGGTCTTAATATAGTAAATTATAGCATCAATATCATATCGAATATCTGATATAATACCTTCAAACACAAACTCACTATTAATACTGTTTAAACTTACATCGGTACTTTTAAACCCTATATACTCATAATTGTTTTCTTTACACTCAAAGATATTGTCAACACCAACAAGTACTGCTTCAGCATATGTGCTAGGCGTTACGAAAACTTCAGCGACAGCTTTACTCCCCTTACACACAGCGTTGTCTATAACGCAAACTTCTTCACAATTTCGATAGACTTCGTTCTTGTTATGGGTTACATACAAAATATCGCCATTAAATTCTTTTAACGAACTAAACAAATTATATTCCATCTGATTCTTTAGCTGTGAATCCAAAGCTGAAAACGGCTCATCAAGCAAAAGTATTGACGGATTTGTTGCGAGAGCTCTTGCTAAAGCGACACGCTGTGCCTGACCACCTGATATTTCGTGTGGCAATAACTTTCGTACATCTTCAAGCGAAAAATCACGAATTAATCTATCACAAATAATACTGCGTTTTTTCTTGTTTTTAATACCTGATATAATGTTTTGCTCGACAGTCATATTAGGAAACAAAGCAAAATGTTGAGGAAGATAACCAACGTTTCTTTTTTGTGGAAGCAAGTTTATCTTCTTCTCTTTATCAAATACAGTTACACCATCAATAACAATTCTACCATTATCTGGAGTGATAATACCTGCGATACACTTAAGAGTTACGGTTTTTCCACTTCCCGAAAGTCCGAAAAGAGCAACCTTTTTCTCATTTGTATTGAATTTTATACGAAGATTGAAATCACCAAATTTCTTTTTAATATCAACTAAAAGAGACATACTTTACCTCCTTGTGCTGATATTTACTTTCTACTAAGTTCACAAGCAGTAATACAACAGTTGAAATTAAAATATTAAGCATTACCCATTTAAAGGCAAGCTCATCATTGTTGATTTGCCACAAGTGATACACAGTAGTTGAAACAGTAGCTGTTTTATTTGGAATGTATCCTGCTACCATACTAGTTGCTCCATATTCACCTAAAGCACGTGCAAAAGAAAGTACTGCTCCAGCGATAATTCCTTGTTTACAGTATGGTAGTCTTATTCTGAAGAATATGTATGATTCAGAAAGACCGAGAGTCAAAGCCACATCA
>JAZSFG010000082.1:0-3800 GCA_045532065.1 Ruminococcus sp.
TGATATGATAAAAGAAGACGAGAATATTTCAGCTTATTTAAACGAAGAGGTTATAAAATATATCTTTAATAACAAACTTTACGGGTGATGTTATGAATATCGAAAAATACAAAGATATTATTCGTGTTATGATGGGAGAGAGAAGATACAATCACAGTGTGAATGTGTCTATTGAAGCTGTGCGTTTAGCTGAAAAATACGGTGCAGATGTTGAGAAAGCTGCGGTAGCTGGAATTTTGCACGATATTACTAAAGAAGTCGATTTTGAAAAGCAGTTGCAAATTATAGTCAGTGGTGATATAATTCTCACCGATGTCGAAAAAAATACAAATAAGCTTTGGCACGCAATTTCAGGCTCTGTTTATATTCAGAAAGAGCTAGGAATCACCGACCCTGATATTATAAACGCTGTAAGATACCACACTACAGGAAGAGCTGGTATGTCAAAACTTGAAAAAGTCGTTTTTCTTGCTGACTTTACTAGTGCAGAACGCGATTATCCTGATGTTGAAGTTATCAGAGAAAAAGCGGAAATATCACTCGAAGAGGGAATGCTCTATGGTATCGAGTTTACTTTAAAACGATTATTGGAGCGTCAGGGCTACTTGAGTCTGGACGCAATTGAAGCATATAATGAAATTTTATTAAACAGGTGAAATATATGACAACATTAGAACAAGCAAAAGAAACAGCGAAGATTTTAAGCGAAAAGAAAGGTCTTGATATTAAAGTTATTGAGATTTCTGACGTTTCAGTTATCGCTGATTATATGGTTATCGCTACAGGTAACAGCTCAACTCACGTTAAAGCGCTGGCTGACGAGGTTGAAGAACAGCTCGACAATATGGGCGTTTCAGTAAGCCACATAGAGGGCTATCGCTCTAATTCATGGATATTACTTGACTATATCGATATTATCGTTCACGTTTTCTCAAACGAAGCAAGAGAGTATTATGATCTTGACCGTTTATGGGAAGATGGCAAAGATATCGATGTATCTGATATTGTTGATTAATTTGTAGTTTATAATCCTTAGGAGGGTTTTCATTGAGATACGAACACAAAATTGTTGAACCAAAATGGCAGAAGGTGTGGGAAGAAAAGGGTGTTTTCCACGCAGAAGAGAATTCTGACAAACCGAAGTTTTTCGGTCTTATCGAGTTCCCATATCCATCAGGACAGGGCTTGCACGTAGGACATCCACGTCCATATACAGCTCTTGATACCGTTTCAAGAAAGCGTAGATTACAGGGATATAACGTTCTTTATCCTATCGGTTGGGACGCTTTCGGTCTTCCAACAGAAAACTATGCTATCAAGAACCATATTCATCCTGAAATTGTTACTAAGAACAATATCGCTAGATTTAAGAAGCAGATTCAGTCGCTCGGTATTTCTTTTGACTGGAGCAGAGAAATCGATACTACTGACCCTGATTATTATAAGTGGACACAATGGATTTTCCTCCAGCTCTTTAAGAAAGGTCTTGCTTATAAGAAAGAGATGGCTGTTAACTGGTGTACTTCATGTAAGTGCGTACTTGCTAACGAAGAGGTTGTTAACGGTGTGTGCGAAAGATGTAGTAGTGAGGTTGTAAGAAAGGTTAAGTCACAGTGGATGCTCAAGATTACTGAGTATGCCGACAGACTTATTGATGACCTTGATTTAGTTGATTTTCCTGAGCGTGTTAAACTTCAGCAGAAGAACTGGATCGGCAGATCTTACGGCGCAGAAGTTAAGTTTAAGACCACTTTAGGCGACGAACTTCTTATCTATACAACAAGAGCAGACACTCTCTATGGTGCTACATATATGGTAATTTCACCTGAGCATCCTGTAATTGAGAAGTGGGCTGATAAAATCGAAAATATCGATGAAGTCAGACAGTATCAGATTGATGCTTCTAAGAAATCAGATTTTGAGCGTACAGAACTTGCTAAGGATAAAACGGGTGTTAAACTCTGCGGAGTTAAAGCGATCAACCCTGTTAATAACACAGAAATTCCAATCTTCATTTCTGACTACGTACTCATTTCTTATGGTACAGGTGCTATTATGGCTGTACCTGCTCACGATACACGTGACTGGGAGTTTGCGAAGAAATTCGATCTTCCTATCATCGAGGTTGTTAAGGGCGGAAACGTTGAGGAAGAAGCATTTACTGATTGTGCTACAGGTATTATGGTGAATTCTGGAATGCTCGACGGCTTATCAGTAGAAGATGCTAAGGTTAAGATTATCGACTGGCTTACAGAAAACGGTGTAGGCGAGAAGAAGACTAACTATAAATTACGTGACTGGGTATTCTCACGTCAGAGATATTGGGGCGAGCCTATTCCGATTGTTAAGTGTGACGATTGTGGCTATGTGGCTATTCCTGAATCTGAATTACCACTTAAGCTTCCTATGGTAGAGTCATACGAGCCTACTGATAACGGTGAGTCACCACTTGCTAATATTACCGAGTGGGTTGAGACTACTTGTCCTAAGTGTGGCAAGAAAGCTTACAGAGAAACTGACACAATGCCACAGTGGGCAGGTTCATCTTGGTATTACTTAAGATATATGGACCCACACAACAGCGATTCACTTGCTTCACAGGAAGCCCTTGATTACTGGAATTGTGTTGATTGGTACAACGGTGGTATGGAGCACACAACACTTCACCTTTTATACAGCCGTTTCTGGCATAAATTCTTATACGATATCGGCGTTGTTCCTACAAAAGAGCCATATTCAAAGCGTACAAGCCACGGTATGATTTTAGGTGAGAATGGCGAGAAGATGAGTAAGTCCCGTGGTAACGTCGTTAATCCTGATGAAATTGTTGAAGAATACGGTGCTGATACATTAAGAATGTACGAGATGTTCATCGGTGACTTTGAGAAAGCTGCTCCATGGAGCCCTTCAAGCATCAAAGGTTGCCGTAGATTCATCGAGCGTTTCTATAATTTACAGTCTATCGTTATAGATTCTGATGAAATCAGACCTGAACTCGAGAAAGAGTTCCATAAGACAATTAAGAAAGTAACAGACGATATCGAGAACATTAAGTTTAACACAGCTATCGCTGCATTGATGGCTCTCATTAACGTTATCACAAACTTCGGATCAATCACAAAGAAGGAGCTCGCTGTTTTTGCGATTCTCATGAATCCGTTTGCTCCACATGTAACAGAGGAAATCTGGGACGTATGCAACCTTGGTGATGGTATTCTCGCTGAAGCTAAGTGGCCTGAGTACGACGAATCAAAATGTGTAGATGATACAGTTGAAATCGTTGTACAGGTCAACGGTAAGATTAAAGCTAAGCTTGTTATCCCGGCTGATGCACAGCAGGATGAAGCAATTTCTCTTGCTAAAGCTGACGAAAAGGTTGTTGAAGCAATCAGCGGTATGAATATCGTTAAAGAAATCTACGTAAAAGGCAAGCTCGTTAACATTGTTGTTAAGCCTTAACAGATAAATTTGTCATATTTCTACTTTTATTGTAGAACATACTTGACACTTTCGATACATTATTGTATAATTGACGAAGCATTACGCGAATTACCCATGCCTTATGGCGGACGGGAGGGAAATACATGTCTGAAGTAAGACTCAAAGAAAACGAATCTCTTGAGAGCGCTTTAAGAAGATTTAAGAAGCAGTGCGCAAGAGCAGGCGTTATCGCTGAAGTTCGTAAAAGAGAAGCTTATGAGAAGCCTTCTGTAAAACGTAAGAAGAAGTCTGAAGCTGCTCGCAAACGTAAATACAAATAATTAAAAGAAACGAGCAGGTACTATACTTGCTCGTTTTTT
>JAZSFG010000183.1:0-3203 GCA_045532065.1 Ruminococcus sp.
AGAGTTTGACATTACACCACCTGCAAAAATGACAGGCATATCACCATATTTATCCAGAATACGGGTAGCCATAAGAAGAAGTGTTTCTTCGATGTATTTTAAACACAATGCGGCGATATAAGACTTATCGCTCCCATTATCAAAAAGCTTTTTACATATATTCTCGACACCACTCAGACAACAATCGCAATCTTTGAGTGTAGGTTTAACTTTAATTTCCTGTGTGCAGGAAAGTGCGAGCTGTTCAAGCTCTTTACCGCACGCAAAAGTACACGAAAGTGTAAGCCCAACTCTATCAACAAGCTGACCGGCATTAAGGTCGAGTGTTTTTCCGACAAGCTGTACGGGTAAAATCTCGTTTTCTTTATTATTGGCGTTCACAAACAGTACGTCAGTAGTACCACCGCTGACATGAAACGCAAGAAAAGGCTTATCGATTAAATCAAGGCTGGATGTAGAATAGAGTGCTGCGGCTATATGCCCCTGCTGATGAGAAAGCTCATAAAGAGGAACATTAAGAATAGCGCTTAAAGAGCGAGCAAAACCGCTACCAACAGTAAAGCACGGCATATACGAGCCGTCCATCTTACGCGGAGTAAAGGAAGCACCTATTGCTTTAATTTCACTCGCATCTATATTATACTGCGCAAAAAGTTCTTCAACAAGAACAGGCAACTGCTGAGTATGGTGAAACACAGCGTCTGACTGACGGATTCCAAGTTCACCATTTTTCACAGGCAGTAGCTTACGCTTATTTATTACTTCGTTTGTTACGTCGTCGTACAGAGCAACTGATGTAGTGTAGTTACTTGTATCGATTCCTAAAAACTTACTCATTGTCGATTTCTTTAGCTACCGCGCCGAGTACGCCGTTTACAAAAGCGCTGTCGTCAGGAACGGAGTATTTCTTAGCAAGTTCAACAGCTTCGTTAATAGAAACTGATACAGGAACATCTTCAACATAGAGCATCTCAAATATTGCAAGACGAATTACTGTATAAGAAACCTTAGAAATACGGCTGATTTTCCAACCCTTTTTCAGGTTCTTAGAGATAAGAGCGTCGATTTTTTCGGCGTTTGCGAGAATACCTTTCGCACACATAATAGCGTAATCGCTCATATACTCGTCGCTACCGTCAACAGCGTTATCAGCAAGCTCGTCGATTTCAGTATCTGAAAAAAGTGTTTCAAAGCTTAAAATAAAAGCCTGCTCACGCTTTTTATATCTGGAGATAGAATTAACTTCTACAGTGTCTTTTTCAACTGCTTTTTCAACTTCACACATAATAGTACCTCATATACATATTTTTACCGATATATTATAACACACAGCAAAGTTTTTGTAAACAAAAAAGACGCCCGTTTACACGAGCGCCTTTAAAATATTACTGATAATTACATATCGATATTCTCAACAGCGATTATAACACTGGTCGCAGGGTCAAAATTATCGCCCTTTACTGTCTTTGTTTCATATCCCTGAAGATCTTCTACCATTACGGAATAAGTGACACCACCAAGGTATGTGTTACCAGCAGAACAGCTCTTATATCTAACATAAACATCGCCTAAATCATTTTTAGTAAGGTTTGTGATTATAAACTCGCCGTCTTTGAAATCAACACCGACTACGTCTTCAAGAAGTGGAAGTTCGTCTGTAGGAACGCACATAGAATCTGTACACTCAAACTTCTTCACTTCTTTGTAGTCAACAGGAATGTTGTTAACAAACACGATAGCAGACTGATTCTGTGGGAGATTTGTCGGGCTGAATGTAGCGAACTTATCGCTTGCGTACTCAATAGTAAATGTTGAGTAAGAAATAACCTTATCGCCTGTGTTCTTAACAATAAGTGCAAGAGCGTTTTCTGCTTCACTTCCGTCAGCACCGTCGCTATAAACACCTGTGTAGCTACCAACAGAGATAATCTCAAGACCAGTATCATCTACTACAAATGGAAGCTCAACAAAAGTCTGCTCTGTGTCCTCAACGAAACCTGTGATTTTCTCAATTTCAGGCTCACCTTCTACAGGAGAATTTTCAACAGAGATGATATCTGTATTATACTCGTACTCCTTATCAACACCACCACAACCGGCAAAGAGCACTGAAACAAGCACAATAGAAATTACACATAATAAAGAAACAATACTTTTTTTCATATTAAACACCAACCAAAAAATCAATAATCTAATTTCAAATCACCGAATTTGATAAATTTAAGCTTTCTCATTCCTTCGCTGATAGCTAAAGTGATAACAGCAGGAGCAACAAAGTGCATAACAACAATTTCGATAATTGTGACAAGTGGAGAAACTCCGCTGTTCACCATCGAAGAGTATGTAACAAGCTGACCAACTAAACCTGATGTGCCCATACCCGCGCCCGAAGCGTCGCATGTCATCTTCAGCACACATGTGGAAATCGGTCCTAAAATCGCACTAGTAATGATAGGTGGAATCCAGACAACCGGTTTTCTCACAATATTAGGCATCTGAATCATTGATGTTCCGATACCCTGAGCGATTAAACCACCGAATTTATTCTCTCTGTAACTCATAACAGCGAAACCAACCATCTGTGCTGAGCAACCAACTACTGCAGCACCTCCTGCAATACCCGAAAGTCCGATAATAACAGCGATAGCTGCCGAGCTGATAGGTAAAGTAAGGAAAATACCCATAAGCACAGAAATGAGAATACCCATAATAAACGGTTGTTGTTCTGTCGCAAATTGAATAAGCTCACCAAGAGCTGTTGTGACATAAGATATATAAGGACCACACAAAAGAGCTATAATTGTACCGACACCTACGGTCACAATCGGAGTGATAAGAATATCGAGCTTAGTTTTGCCCGATACTAAATTACCGACTTCGATAGCAACTAAAGCAGCAACAAACGCGCATAGTGGGTCACCTACACCGCTTATAGCGATTCCACCTGTCGGCGGAAAGAACGAGCCGTTAACAATATTTGCAGAAAATGCGCCGATAAAACCGACTACACCACCCGAAACGGTAACAAGTGGACTAAACTTATACTTAGCGGCAATGCTGACACCAATACCGGCACCCATAAGGGATTTAGCGATATTAGCAATATAAACAATATACTGGCCAACTACCCCAGGTATATATGAACCAATCTGACCTAAAATAGTGCCGACAATAAGTGTCGCAAAAAGGCCGAGTGCCATACC
>JAZSFG010000045.1:0-4667 GCA_045532065.1 Ruminococcus sp.
TACAAAGAAACATATATTGAGCAATTTGACAAAGAGCCTAGGGTTGAAGCGCTACACGCAGGTCTCGAGTGCGGTATCTTCGCAAGTGCTATAGAAGACTTCGATTGCATCGCAATAGGTCCTACTATTAACGACGTTCATACCGTAAAAGAAAAGCTCAGTATCACCTCTGCTTCGAGAATTTACGGCATACTTGTGAAACTTTTAGCAAAAATGAAGTAAATATATATTGTTTTTTGTATACAATTATGGTAAAATAAATCGAATAATTTTGTACATTGACTTTTTGAGGGGTCTTTGTGCGGATAGGAGAAAATATGGACAACAAAAAAACTTTTAAGCCGTATGTACCGGCTGACAAGATTACTCCTGAGATTACTATCGTTTCAGTTATCCTCGGTGTTATCCTTTCAGTTGTGTTCGGCGCAGCAAACGCTTACCTTGGTCTTAAGGTAGGTCTTACTGTTTCAGCATCTATTCCGGCGGCTGTTATCTCGATGGGTGTTATCCGCGTTATTATGCGCAGAAACTCAATCCTTGAGAGCAACATCGTTCAGACTATCGGTTCTGCCGGTGAGTCTCTCGCGGCTGGTGCTATCTTCACTCTTCCTGCTCTTTTCATCTGGGCTGAGGAAGGCAAACACGGAATTGAATTCCCAAGCATCTTAGAAATCACACTCATCGCTTTAGTTGGTGGTTTACTCGGCGTTTTCTTCATGATTCCTTTAAGAAACGCTCTCATCGTTAAAGAACACGGTGTTCTCCCTTATCCGGAGGGTACTGCTTGTGCTGAAGTTCTTCTCGCCGGCGAAAAGAACGGCGCAGGCGCAGGCGTCGTATTCGCAGGTATGGGTTTTGCGGCTCTATTTAAATTCATCATCGATGGTTTACAGGCTGTAAAAGGTACACTCACATTAAAGCTCGACAGCTTTAAAACTGAAGTCAGCACACAGATTTATCCTGCTCTCTTAAGCGTTGGTTACATCTGTGGTCCGAAGATTTCATCTTACATGTTTGCAGGTTCATGTCTTTCATGGCTTGTTATCATTCCTCTCGTAGTTTTCTGTGGCGGTGACGCTGCTGCACTTTACGCAGAAAGCGGTGCGGGTGCTATCCACTCTAACTACATCAAGTACATCGGTGCAGGTGCTCTTGCTGCTGCAGGTATCATCTCACTTATTAAGTCACTTCCGACAATCGGTAGCGCTTTCGTAGGCTCTATGAAGGGCTTAAAAGATACAGGTAAAGGCGGAAACGACCGTACATCTAAAGAGATGAACATCGTTGTCGTTATCGCTGCTATCGTTGTTCTTACACTTGCTATCTGGCTCATCCCTGCTATCAAGGTTAACCTCATCGGTGCTTTAATCATCGTTGTATTCGGTTTCTTCTTTGCAACTGTTTCTTCACGTATGGTAGGCTTAGTAGGTAGCTCTAACAACCCTGTATCAGGTATGGCTATCGCGACACTTCTCATCACAACTTTAGTTTTAGTTGTTACAGGTCAGAAGGACGCAACAGGTATGGTAAGTGCTATTTCTATCGGCGCTATCATCTGTATCGTTTGTGCTATTGCAGGCGACACTTCACAGGACTTAAAGACAGGTTACATCTTAGGTGCTACACCAAAGAAACAGCAGATCGGTGAAATCATCGGTGTATCAGCTGCAGCCATTGGTATCGGCGGTACACTCTACCTCTTAAACGCAGCTTACGGCTTCGGTCCTGACGGCTTAAACGCTCCACAGGCTAACCTCATGAAGACTATCGTTGAAGGTATTATGGGTGGCGAAATGCCATGGCACCTCGTATTCATCGGCGCTGCTATTGCTGTTGTTATCGAGCTCATCGGTATTCCTGTACTTCCGTTCGCTATCGGTGTATATCTCCCATTCGAGCTCAACGCTTGTATCATGATCGGTGGTATCATCCGTCTTATCTTTGACAAGCTCAAGAAAGAAAAAGAACAGAAAGACAAGATCGTCAACGACGGCGTTCTCTTCTGCTCAGGTATGATTGCCGGTGAAGGTTTAATCGGTATCTTACTCGCTGTGTTCGCAATCGTTCCAATTGCTGGTGGCAAGACTCTTGCAGACGCTGTTAACCTTTCAGCTATTTTAGGTCTTTCAAACACAGTAATGAACATCGGCGCTATCGTACTCTTCGCTATCATCATCTTAACATTCTGTTTATTCACTGTTTGGAAAAAGCAGAAGAATTCTAAATAATCATGAGAAAGAAAAAACTAGACGAAAATTTTGTTGAGAAAATCCCGAGTTGCAAAGAGGACCTCAAGTGGTCTATTGACGAAGACAATATGGTCACCCTCGAAATGGAAAACAAAGGAGTAGTCAACAGAATCGCTCAGGTTATCATTAGAAAACCTAAAGTAAGTTACATCCATCTCGAAGAGTTTGGCTCGTTTATCTGGCCTCTCATCGACGGTAAAAAGACAATTAAGGAAATTGGTGTACTGGTTGAAGAACACTTCGGCGAAAAAGCCCATCCGCTGTATCAGAGGCTTTCCACTTACTTTAACATTCTAGAGTCTTATGGTTTTATAGATCTCACTTAAAAGTACATCCCTGCCTTATTCGGCAGGGATGTTTATTTTTTTACAAATTATGCTATTTATTTATTGCTATAAGGTGTCGATTCCTGTATAATAAAAGGCATAAATACAGTGTGAGGTATTTTTTATGAAAAAGCGTTTTAATCTTAAGAAACTCAAGTACGAATTCGACCGATTTATGACAAAGGGTACAATTCCGCTTATCGGACTTTTGTTTTTAGTATGTCTTGTTGTCATAATGATAATCGGTCTGTTCTCTTCGTTTTCGAATGTCGAGGGCAGCTTCTTCTATCACATCTGGGAGAGCTTACTACACACACTTGACCCTGGTACTATTTCGGGCACATCGACTGACGACACGCTATTCATCGTTATGATGACTGTTTCGACTTTCTTCGGACTCATCTTCACCAGTATCCTCATCGGTATTATTTCTGCCGGCTTCGAAGAAAAGCTTTCACAGCTTAGAAAAGGTACATCAGTAGTGCAGGAAGAAAACCACACAGTAATTATCGGCTTCAACGACAATATCTACACTATTTTAAGTGAGCTTGTAGAAGCTAACTCAAACCACAAAAATATGTGTATCGTTGTACTCGGCGAACAGGACAAAACTGAGATGGAAGACGCTATTGCGGCTCACATCCCTGACACACGCACCACACACATTGTTTGTCGAAGCGGCAGTCTGCACGAATTCCATTCTTTAGAGAGATGTAACATCGAAAACAGCCGTGCAGTTATCATCAACAAATACGACGACGCGGATGTAATCAAAATTATCCTCGCTCTCACTACATACTTAAAGGATAAGACCTTACTCCACGATGACTTAAGTTTCACCGCTGTTATGCAGGACAGCGAAAATATAGAAGCAGCACAGATTGCGGGCGAAGGCTTCGCAGAAATCATATACGCTAAAGACGCTATTTCACGAATCATTGCTCACACCTGTCGTGAACACGGTCTTTCTGAAGTTATGGTTGAACTGTTCCAGTTCGACGGCGATGAGCTGTACTTCGAGGATGTTCCATCCCTCGTAGGAAAAACCTTCCACGAGACTCTCTCTTGCTTTACTGACGCTACTGTTTTCGGTATATACAACACTCAAACTCACATTGTAAAGATGAACCCTCCGATGGACACAATTTTTACCGAGAAAGACCAGATTGTTATTATGGAAGAGGACGACGGCTCGTTCCATCTAAGCGATAAACCGACTTTTGATGAGTCACTCATTTTTGACGCTAAGAAGAGTACTCGCACGAAGCGCAACAACATGCTGATTTTGGGCTACAGCGAAAAGCTACCGCTCGTGCTCGCTGAATTTGACAACTACGTAAACAAAGGTACTAAGGTTATCATCGCAGACGAAAATCCTGTTTTTGACTTCTCTGTTGAATTCAAGAACATCGAAATTTCAACCATCACATGTCCTCTCACCCACAAAAAACTCGAAGAACTGCTGACAGACGAAATCGACAACATCTTAGTTACATGTGATGATGACGGAGATGCAGAGCACTCGGATTCAAAAATCTTACAGCTTCTCATCTTCCTCAGAAACATTGCAGATAAAACAGGCAGAGAGTTTGCTATTACAACAGAAATGCAGAAGAGCGACAACCAGCGCTTGGCGGCAAAAGCACGAGTTGACGACTTTGTTATCGGCTCCAACCTCGTCAACCTGATGATGACACAAATCGCTGAGAACAGAAATATCAAACCGCTTATTGAGGACTTGCTCGATGAGGATGGCTCCGAGCTTTATATGAAACCTGCTGTAAACTACGTAAAGCCGAATGTCGAGGTTGATTTCTACACCTTAACAGAGAGCGCTGCTCGCAAAAACGAGATTTTCGTAGGTTACAAAACAACAGTTGACGGTCTACCTCATGTTGTTACAAACCCTCACAAGAGCGAAAAAGTCACTTTAAGTGAAAAAGACCTTGTAATCGTAATTGCAGAAGACCTTTAATTTTAAAGCACCCGACCTTGGGCGGTGCAATGCAGTGGTTTAACAGGTTAAAAGTTGCTATTTTCTGCTTATACTTCATAAAAAAGACCTCGTAGGCGTCAGCCTTACGAGGTCTTT
>JAZSFG010000053.1:0-5102 GCA_045532065.1 Ruminococcus sp.
TGTATGCTCGTGACACAAGTGGTAGATATATTTACCTAACACCGACAGGTGGCTTTGCTTATAAATAAACAGCTACAAAAAGCGACAGGTTATTACCTTGTCGCTTTTTTATGTTCAGATTAAGTTTTTGTATTCATTGAATTTGTAGCCGATGTTATCTTTTCTGTGACTATCGCTTGATAAAATGAATCTAGCCCCATTGTTCTTTAAGTAATTATAAATCGCGTTTGATGGGTATGGGGAAGTGCGATAACCGCGTGAAATAGCACCAGTGTTTATTTCAAACAACTTGTTGTGTGCAAGCAGCTTGTCACATGCTTTTTGATACGAACGAACGTATCGCATATCTCTTTCGTTAAAAAGCTCTCCGCTTTCGTTAAACTTAGTGATTAAATCAAGATGGCCGATTATGTCGCAGTTGGTTTTATCTATAACCTGAGACACGGTATTGAAATAACGCTCTATTAGCGAGTAAATATCGCCGTTAAAGTGTTTATTTGTTGCATTCATAAGTATCTCTTTTGACTCGTCAACAGGAATGTAAATATCATCAATTCTGATATAATGTACAGAGCCGATTGTGTAATCAAAATCACTTGTATCTTCATCTGAGAAGAAATCCTGTTCGATACCGCAGTAAATCTTGATTTTATCTTTGAACTTTTCTTTTAAATAATTAATCTCGCCGATGTACTTGCTGTAATCTGTTCTTTTCATACAGTAGCTTAAATCAAACGGGGTAAAGGAGTGGTCAGAAATTCCGACAAACTCAAAACCTTTATCGATTGCGCTTTTTATAATCTCTTCTATTGAGTTTACGCCGTCGCTGTATGTTGAGTGAATGTGTAAATCCACTTTTCTCATTGTGTCATTTTCTCCTGTTTAACCTTGTGGTCGATAACGTGACGAGAAGCAAGCTCATCGTGAATATCTTCTAAAGTAATACCCTGTTCAATCATAAGCACCATTACATGGTACGCAAGGTCAGCGATTTCGTAGATAGTCTCTTTTTTATCATCAGCTTTTGCGGCGATGATTACTTCTGTGCATTCTTCTCCGACTTTCTTCAGAATCTTGTCGAGACCTTTTTCAAAAAGATAGGTTGTGTATGAACCCTCAACCTTGTCTTTTTTACGACCTTCGATAAGCTCGATTAAACCCTGATACGAGAACTCGTGACGTTCTTCGCTCTGAAATACTTCGTTATTAAAACAAGAAGTAGTACCTAAATGGCACGCAGGGCCGTCAGGCTCTACCATAACTACAAGAGCGTCGTTGTCACAGTCAGCTGTTATTGAGACGATGTGTTGGTAGTTACCGCTTGTTTCGCCTTTGAGCCATAACTCCTGTCTTGAACGGCTGAAGAAACATGTGAGCTCTTTTTCTAAAGAAATCTGTAAACTCTCTCTGTTCATATAAGCTAAAGTCAGAACTTTTTTCGTTTTAGCATCTACAACAATAGCAGGAATTAATCCTTTTTCATCAAATTTAAGCTTTTCTATATCAAACATAACTTTACTCCTGATTATTTAATTCTAGTATTTATATTTGCTTTGACCATCTGTGCTTTTAAGTCGGAGATTTTTACTTCTCCGAAGTGGAAGATAGACGCAGCTAAGCCCGCGTCAACCTTAGGTAAGGTGTTAAACAGAGTGATAAAGTCTTCGATTTTACCTGCTCCGCCTGAAGCGATAACAGGAACATTTACTGCGTTGCACACTGCTTCGAGCATCTCGAGGTCGAAACCTTTTTTTACACCGTCTGTATCTATTGAGTTAAGAACAACTTCGCCTGCACCGTTTCCTACACAGCGTTTTATCCACTCAATAGCTTCCATACCGGTATTTTCGCGACCACCTTTAGCAAAAACTCTGAAAACACCGTCAACACGCTTTACATCAGCAGATATTACTACACATTGGTCGCCGTAGAGCTTAGCTGCTTCATAAATGAGATCTGGGTTTCTGATTGCACCTGAGTTTACGGATACTTTGTCAGCACCACATTTTAAGACTCTGTCGAAATCATCGAGCGTGTTGATACCGCCACCAACAGTAAGTGGAATAAAAACACTTTTTGCAGTTTCACACAGAATGTCTGTGAAGAGTTTTCTGCCGTCTGAAGATGCTGTGATATCATAAAAAACTAGTTCATCAGCACCACATTCGCTGTAGTATTTGGCAAGACTGATAGGGGAGGAAACATCATTTAATCCCTCGAAGTTTACCCCCTTAACAACTCTGCCATCTTTAACATCGAGACACGGAATAATTCTTTTTGTTATCATCTCGCCACCTCGATAGCTTCTTTGAGATTTATAGCTCCTGTGTAGTATGCTTTTCCAATAATAGCTCCGTAAATGTCGAGTTTACGAAGTTTTTCTACATCTTCTATAGATGAAACGCCACCTGAAGCGATAATCTGAATGTTGAATTTCTCGCTTAATTCTTTGTATAGCTCGTGGTTTGTGCCTTGCATAGCACCGTCCTTAGAAATATCTGTACAAATTATTGTAGAAACTCCGAGCTTTTCGAGCTTTTCACAGAAAGCGAAAGCCTCAAGTTCGGATTTTTCAGTCCAACCTTTAATCGCAACGAAGCCGTCTTTGATATCAATACCAACAGCGATTTTGTTACCATATTTATTAACAGCTTCTTCTAAGAAATCAGAGTTTGTTACTGCTGCAGTACCGAGAATAACACGGTCGATTCCACATTCAACATATTTCTCGATTACTTCCATATCTCGTATACCGCCGCCGATTTCGCAGAAAAGGGAAGTACTTTCTTTAATACTCTTAACTACTTCAAAATTAGGAGTAGTACCGAGTTTTGCACCTTCTAAATCTACAAGATGAATGTGTGTGGCGCCACTATTTTTAAAGTCTTTAGCGACATCCACAGGGTTGTCATTATAAACAGTCATCTGATTGTAGTCGCCTTTAAAAAGACGGACGGCTTTTTTGTCGTATAAATCAATAGCTGGATAAATTAACATTAAAAGCTCTCCTTTAAATTTACAAACGCTTTTAGTATCTCAAGTCCTACTTTGCCGCTTTTTTCAGGGTGAAACTGACATCCGAAAACGTTTTTTTGGGCTACAGCGGCAGTAAGTTCAGCGCCGTATTCTGTAGTAGCGATAACGGAGTCCTCACAGTTTTTCGCATAATATGAGTGTACAAAATAAACGCAATCACCATCCTCGATATTAACAAAGATAGGTGATTTATCTCCTTTGAAATTAAGCGCATTCCATCCGATATGCGGAATCTTAAGCGATTTATCTACATCGTCTTTAATAGGCACGACTTCGCCCTCTATTAGTGAAAGACCTTCGTGTTCGCCGTATTCGTAGCTTTTATCAAATAATAACTGCATACCAAGACAAATACCCATTAAAGGCTTACCATTACTAGCAATCTCTTTAATAAATGTATCAAGACCGCTTTCTTTTAGCTTTTTTGCCGCATCTTCAAAGGCGCCGACACCTGGTAGAATAATCTGGTCGGCTTTTTTCAGTTCTTTTTTATCAGCGGTTACGATAACATCAGCGCCAATTGCTTTGAGTGAGCTTTTAAGCGAAAAGAGGTTACCAACACCGTAATCTATAATTGCAACCATTATAAAACACCTTTTGTTGAGAGAATTTCGTCTGCGAATCTCTCGTCAATTTTTACTGCATCTTTCATACTTCTAGCGACAGATTTGAACGTACCTTCGATAATGTGGTGCGAATTTGTTCCGTCGAGCTGTTTGATGTGAAGTGTGCACTCAGCATTTCTAACGAATCCCAGCCAGAATTCTTCTACGAGCTCTGTATCGAAGTTGCCTACCTTTTGAGTTGGAATCTGCAAATCATAATTTAAGTAACTTCTGCCTGAAAAATCAACAGCGGAGAGAATAAGTGTTTCGTCCATAGGTAGAATCATATTACCATATCTGATGATACCTTTTTTGTCTTTAAGAGCTTCTTTGAAAGCAAGGCCCAAAGTGATACCGATATCCTCAACTGTGTGGTGGTCGTCTACGTATGTATCACCATCACATTTTACTGTCAGGTCAAAACGACCGTGTTTAGCAAATAATGTGAGCATATGGTCTAAAAATCCACAGCCTGAATCTATAGTGCTTTCACCGCTACCATCGAGATTAAGTGTAAGCTTAATGTCTGTTTCTGCAGTTTTTCTGTTTAAAGTTGCTGTTCTCATTTTAATTCCTCCAGAACTTCTTTTATCTTATCAATAAATGTTACCATTTGTTCGTCGCTACCGATTGTGATTCTGTTATATTCAGTAAGTCTATCGCTATCAAAATGACGCACTAAAACGCCTTTTTCTTTAAGCTTAAGATAAATATCCTTACCATTATAATCGGGGTGTTTAGCAAAAAGGAAGTTAGTAAGTGAATCAGTCATAATAAAACCGAGATTTTTCAGTTCACTTTCGCTCCACTTTCTTGTTTTCATAATCTTTATACAGTTAGCAGCAAAGTATTCTTCATCTTTTAAAGCACCGATACCTGCTGCCATTGTTACAGAGTTTACGTTATATGGGTTTGTAGAGTATCTTACAGTGTTTAAATCTCTGATGATTTTTTTGTTGGCAATACCAAAACCGAGTCGACCACCTGCAAGGCTTCGTGACTTAGAAAATGTTTGAGTTACCAGTAAATTCGGGTACTTTTTAGTGAGTTTAACTGCACTTTCAGCTCCGAAATCAACGTAAGCTTCGTCGATAACAACGATGTTATCAGGATTAGATGAGACGATTACTTCAATTTCATCTAAGCTTAAAGCAATACCTGTAGGTGCGTTAGGGTTAGCGATAAAAACTGTGCCGTTAGCATTTTTGTAGTCATCAGTACAAATAGTGAAATCATCTTTGAGCGGAATAACTTTGCTAGGTACGTTGTTTATCTGAGCAAAAACCTTGTAGAATCCGTATGTAATATCAGCGAAAACTGCAGGAGTATCTTTGTCACAGTAAGCCATAAAAGCAAAATTCAGCACTTCGTCCGAACCATTAGTGAAAATGATTTCATCCTCATCGATATTGAACTTTTCAGCAGCAGTTTTTACTAGTTTACTACAAGTAGGGTCAGAGT
>JAZSFG010000052.1:0-9732 GCA_045532065.1 Ruminococcus sp.
AAGTATCCGTATGAATATAACACTCGTTTTTCTGAAATGATTGAGCGTAAAGAGCGTATACTTTCTTTTTACAAAGAGTATTTTAATTTTGGTTAATACATAAATATTCAAATTTCGTGTTACTGCTGGTATATCTTAGTTGTAATACTATTACTTTTCTGGTGATGTTCTATGCAAAAACAAAAAGTTAAAAAGAGCAGACCGCAAAGCTTTTTGCAGGGTGCTATGGTACTTACTATCAGTATGATAGTCGTCAAGCTATGTGGCATGGTGTACAAAATTATGCTGACTCGAATTTACGCGATGTTCGGCGACGATCTAGCTGGTATCGGTACAGGTCTGTTTACTAATGCTTACGAAATCTACATTCCGCTTTTCACTCTCGCGACAGCAGGATTCCCGATTGCTGTATCGCGACTTATTAGTGAGAATATGGCACAGGAGAGGTATAAGGATGTAAGGATGATACATAAGGTATCTAAACCTTTCTTTATCATTATGGGTCTTGTGTGCTTCTTGCTTATGGTTGTTCTTAGCTTTGTTTACGTTGACATTGTTAAGTCTCCGTACTCTATTTACGCGATGATGACTCTCGCACCGTCGATTTTCTTCGGATGTATCGTGTCTATTTATAGGGGATACTTCGAAGGACAACGCAATATGACCCCGACAGCCATTTCCGAGATTGTCGAAGCCGGCACTAAGATGCTTTTTGGCCTTTCTATGGCTTATGTCGTTATGCAGGTCGGTATGAACGAGTACGAAAAGAGTATGACGATTTTTGGACAGAACTTTTCGTCTGAAACAGAAGCTGTATATACTCTTATTGCATATTCCGTAGCGGTTGCTATTTCGTCTATTTCACTAGGCGGACTTTTATCTTACTTGTCGCTGAGGATAATTTATCACATCAAACGAAACGATATCCCTAAGGAGTATTACGAAAACTCTGTAGATGCTCGAAGCAAACGCGAGACGTTCAACATGCTTTTGAAGACAGCTATCCCGATTGGTCTTGCGGCTTTAGTTATGAGTATCAGCTCAACTATAGACTCGGTAGTTATCCAGAATGTGCTTTACAATATGGCACAGAATAAACGCACTGACTTCTTAGCTCAGTTTGACGGAAAACTAGATTCGTATATTCCGCTTAAACCGACTAAAGCTAATCCTATTACTATACACACTTATCTATGGGGTGCGTTCAGCTGTGCGCTTACTGTAATGCAGCTTGTAACTGCTGTGACTCAGGCGTTCGGTACGAGTGCTATGCCAGCGGTGACTAACGCGTACACAAAAGGTAATAAGAAAGAGCTTAAAAACGCTATCGAAACAGTTCTGAAACTCACGAGCATCTTCACTTTCCCGGCAGGTATCGGTATGTTCGTGCTTGCTGAGCCGATTATGATGTTGCTTTACGGTTCGGGAGAGGATATGTATCTTGCGTTGATTGGTGCTGACGTGCTGAAGGTTATGGGTTTCTCCGTAATCTTTATTGCGATAAGCACGCCTATATGCAGTATGCTTCAGGGTGTAGGCAGAATCGATATGCCACTTAAACTGTACTCAGTAGCGATGGTTATGAAGATTGTTGCTAACTACGCTTTTGTAAGTATTGTGAGCATCAATATCTGTGGTGCTGCTGTCGGCTCGCTTATTGCTTATGTATTTGTTTGCGTAGTCGGAATGTACTTCCTGATAAAGAGGGCAGAGGTTGTGCCTGATTTCTTACAGACCGTTATAAAGCCGTGTATAGGCTCTTTGGTGTGCGGCTTAGCAGCATTTTTATCATACGAGCTTATTTCCAAAGTGTGTTCGAACACTGTTTCAACCCTGCTCAGTATTGTAGTTGCGGCAGTATTTTACCTGATTTCTCTGCTTTTAATGCACACTTTTGCCGAAAACGAGGTAAATAAGCTTCCAAAAGGTAAAAATCTTGTAACAATCCTTGCAAAACTGCACTTATTGAGATAAAATAAACAGGATAAAAGGCGGATTTTGCCGCTTTTAGTGTTTTGAGGTGTAACTCTTGGACTTTATCAGAAAAAGCAAATATGACTTTAACGATTTAGTTGAAATAATGAGGATTCTTCGTTCTCCTGACGGTTGTCCGTGGGATAGAGTTCAGACTCACGAAAGTATCCGTAGTAACTTTATCGAAGAGACATACGAAGCTATTGAAGCAATCGACACAAACGATACAGAGCTTATGAGAGAAGAGCTCGGCGATGTTATGATGCAGGTCGTTTTCCACGCTCTGATGGAAGAAGAAAACGGTAACTTCGATATATCTGACGTGTGTGATGAGGTGTGTAAGAAGCTTATAGTAAGACATCCTCACGTTTTTGCTGATACTGTTGCTGATACCGCTGATCAGGTGCTCACTAACTGGGATAAGATTAAGATGGAAACTAAATCGCAGAAATCTCAGTCCGAAGTGCTCGCTTCTGTTTCAAAAGCCTTGCCTGCACTTATGTACAGCCAAAAGGTCCAGCATAAAGCCGCTAAAGTCGGTTTTGACTTTGAAAAAACTGATGATGCTATTGTGAAGGTAGAAGAAGAGCTTTCTGAGCTTAAAACTGCTATCGAAAATAACGACGAAGAGAATATGAGCGAAGAGCTCGGCGATTTACTTTTCTCTGTTGTTAACGTATCTCGTTTTATTAAAGTCGATTCTGAAAAAGCCCTTTATGACGCTACACTTAAATTCACAAATCGTTTTGCTAAAGTCGAACAGCTCTGTAAAGAGCGCAACATCGATATGGCAAACGCTTCACTTTCGACACTTGATTCCCTTTGGGATGAAGTAAAATAAAATTGTTTTAAACATCAACTTTTTGGAGGAAATTGAAATGAAAAAGACAGAACTCATCGCTGCTGTTGCAGAAAAAGCTAACATCTCTAAGAAAGACGCTGAGAAAGCAGTTGCTGCTACATTCGACGTAATCGTAGACGCTGTTGCTGCTGGCGACAAGATTCAGCTCGTAGGCTTCGGCACATTCGAGAGAAGAGACAGAAATGCTAGAACAGGTTGCAACCCTAGAACAAACGAGACAATCGAGATCCCTGCTTCTAAGGTTCCTGCTTTCAAAGCTGGTAAGGCTTTCAAGGACGCTGTTAATAAGTAATTTCTACTTGAGTTTAAAGCCGACTTCGTGTCGGCTTTTTGCTTTTCCTAAAAACCTTTTGTGAGGTAGTAAAATGAGAATTGATAAGTATTTAAAAGTTTCGCGTATAATCAAACGCCGTACTGTCGCAAACGAAGTTTGTGACGCAGGAAAAGTGTCTGTAAACGGCAAGGTTGTCCGTGCGTCATACGATGTGAAAATAGACGACGTTATTGAAATCGACTTTGGTGCACGTAACATTAAAGTTAGGGTTGTTTCTGTAGCTGAAACAGTCAAAAAAGAAGACGCGAGTGCGATGTATACATCGGTTTAATCATAAAAATATAAGTACCTCCATATACTGTACAACTGGTATATGGAGGATTTTTTATGGCTGAACAAATTGTAAAAAGCTCGCATACATTGCTGCTTGATAACCGTAACAAATTAACTTTAAGCGGTGTTACTGATGTCGTTGGGTTTGATGAACAGACGGTAAATTTGACTACAGAGTGCGGATGTCTTATCGTAAAGGGAGATTCTCTTCACATAAGCAAGTTGAATTTAGAGTCAAAAGATGTAGTAATAGACGGAAATATCAGTTCACTTCAGTATCTGGCATCTATATCAAAATCTTTTAAGTCGAAGCTTTTTAAATAGTATGCGATTTACACTTGCTGACCAGACTGTATATTTTCTGTGCTCTATTCTTTTCGGTCTTGTTATATCCGCACTTTATGATGTGTTTAAGCTGTTTCGCCTACTTGGGTTTACTAAGTTATGGCAGATGATTTTATCTGATGTTTTATACTTTATAGTATCGGCTTTCCTGACAGTGATGTTCTCGTTGCCGTTTAATACGGGACAGGTGCGTTACTTTGTTATTTTCGGTATGATTCTCGGATTTTTTACGTACCGTTTTACATTAGGAACACTCACAACCTCTGTGTTTACATTTTTTATACGTGTTTTTCAGAAAATATTCAAAAAAAGTTTAGAAATACTGAGAAAAATTTCTAATAAACTATTGAAACTGTGTAGAAAGCTAGTGTATAATAAAGCTGTAATATTATATAGAACACAAAATGTAGTGTTTAAAAAGAAAAGGAATAAATATGAGCACAAAAAAAGAAACTAAAAATTCACGCTTTAATTTGCGACAAATTGTGCTGTGCGTTGTAGTATTGATTTTTGCTGTTTATTCTGTTGTAACACTCGTTAACCTTTACTCCCAGATTGGCATAAAAAAAGGTGAACTCGAAGCTATTAACGGTGAGATCGCTATACAGGAGATAAAGAACGAGGAAATGAACGAATTATACAATTCTTCTGATGAAGAATTCTCCAGATACATCGAACAGATTGCCCGAGAAGACCTTGATTACATCAAACAGGGTGAACGAGTTTTTGTTAATGTTGCGGGAGATTAATCATATAACTACTATTTGAGGGGAACAACACACACATGTCATACGAGGTAGGCGTAATTGTAAAAGGAAAAGTAACAGGTATAACTAAGTTCGGTGCTTTTGTGGAAACACAGGACGGCAAAAAGGGTATGGTACATATTCCTGAGATATCCCGTTCTTATGTCGAGGATATCAAGAATGAGCTCTCTATCGGACAGACCGTAGAGTGTAAGGTGATTTCTATCGCCGAAGACGGAAAGCTCGCTTTGTCTATCAAACAGGCTCTGCCACCTTCTGAAAAGCCAGCTCCTAAAAAAGAGTTTTCTAAACGTCCACAGAGAAAATACACACCTGCTCCGAAGGTTACTTCACCGCCTGATTTTGAATGGCAGAGTTCCACTTCTAGCGCTTCGTCTTTTGAAGATATGATGTCTAAGTTTAAGAAAACCAGCGAGGACAAGATGTCTGACTTAAAACGTGGTGAAAGCCGAGGCTACAGCCGCAGAGGCAACGGTTCCGGCAGAAAATAAATATAATATATCACAATGCAAAGGAGGCATTACTATGAAGATTACCTATACCGCTAGAAAGGTTAATCTGAGAGATAATTTCAAGGAGCGTGTCGAGAAAAAGCTCAAGAAATTTGAGAAAATCTTCTCCGAAGATGCTACTGCTAACGTTGTTGTTACTTTGAACAAGAACAACCAGACTGTCGAGATTACTATTAAAGACAACTCGATGATTTACAGAGCAGAGAAGACACAGCTTGAAATGAATGATGCCCTTGACAAGTGTATTGATGTGCTTGGTCGTCAGCTTCGCAAGAATAAAGCTAAGCTCGAGAAGAAACTCAAATCCGGTTCTATCGACGATTTATTCGAAGCACCTGCTGATGATGTTGACGAAGAAGAGTACAAGCTTGTCCGTACAAAGCGTATTCCGCTTAAGCCTGTCACTGTAGATGAAGCTATTCTGCAGATGAACCTTATCGGACATAAGTTTTATATGTTCACTAATGTTGACACAAATGAAGTCAACGTTGTGTACACACGTGACGATGGTGCATACGGACTTTTAGAGCCGACACTTGATGATTGATATAAACTGAGTATACGCAGGCGGAAGTTTTCTTCCGCCTGTATTTTTGAGGAGATATAAATGACTTTTTGTGCAACCTGTCTTTTAGGACTTGAGGGGTTAGTCGCAAACGAACTGCGATTCCACGATATAGAAAACGTCAGAGCAGAAAACGGACGAGTGCTGTTTGACGGAGATGAAAAAACTCTCGCTCGTGCAAATCTTTGCTCTCGTTACGCTGAGCGTGTGCTGATTTTAGTTTCTGAGTTTAAAGCCACTACTTTTGAAGAACTTTTCAATAATGTGTCAAAAGTCAACTGGGCTGAGTTTATTGCTGAAGATGAGGCTTTCCCTGTGAAGGGAAGCTCGATTAACTCTGCACTCAGCTCGATTCCTGCTTGCCAGAAAATTATAAAGAAAGCTGTTGTCGAGAGCCTTAAGAAAAACTACGATACCGAGTGGTTTGAAGAAAGCGGTGCTTTACACAAAATTCAGTTTCTTATCATAAAAGATAAGGTCAGCATTATGATTGATACATCGGGTGACGGACTGCACAAACGAGGATACAGAGAAAACGCAAACGCGGCACCGATTAGAGAAACTTTAGCTGCTGCTATGGTCGATTTATCCCGTGTACGCAGAAATCACGTTGTCTGTGACCCGTTTTGTGGCAGTGGTACAATTTTGATTGAAGCGGCTCTTAAAGCGCTCAATATTATGCCGGGTATTAACCGCAGTTTCATAGCTGAAACTTGGAAGTATGCTGATAAATCTGCGTGGGAGAGTGAGCGTGAGCGTGCACGTGCTTTAGAAAACCGTGAGTGTAGTTTTAAGGCTTTCGGTTTTGATATCGACGATGAAGCACTTAAAGTAGCACGCGAAAACGCTGAAAAAGCTGGAGTAACTGACAGAATCACTTTTTCTAATCGCGATATCGCTGATTTTAAGTCAGATGAAGAGTTTCTTTGTGTCGTTACAAATCCGCCTTATGGCGAGCGTTTGCTTGATGTGAAGGAAGCAGAGCGACTTTACACCATTATGGGTGAGAAATTCGAAAAGCGACCACACTACAGCTACACAGTAATAAGTCCTGATGATGACTTTGAAAAGTGTTTTGGACGCAAGGCTGATAAACGCAGAAAACTCTATAACGGTATGCTAAAATGCAACGTTTATATGTACTACAAATAAGATTTTAAGGGCATCGGATAAAACGATGCCTTTTTATTTATTTGCACATTGCATTACGATAAAAAATATAGTATAATACGAAACTAGTAATGTAAATGAGGTAAATTTATGGTTTGTAATAACATTTTAGAAGCTATGGGTAACACTCCTATCATCAAGCTTCAGCATATGACAGGAGAAAATGACGCTGATATCCTCGTAAAATTCGAGGGTCTTAATGTCGGCGGATCAATTAAGACCCGTACAGCATACAATATGATTAAAGGCGCACAGGACAGAGGTCTGATTAACAATGAAACAATCATTGTAGAGCCTACATCGGGCAATCAGGGAATAGGTTTAGCGCTTGTCGGTGCAGTACTCGGACTTAAAGTTAAGATTATTATGCCTGACTCCGTGTGCGAAGAGCGCAGAATGCTTGTTGAACACTATGGTGCAGAAGTTATCCTTGTTCACGACGCAGGTAATATCGGCGATTGTATTGAGGAGTGCCTTAATATTGCTCTTACTATGAAGGCTGAAAATCCTAATGTGTTTGTACCACAGCAGTTCGAAAACCCTGCTAACCCTGAGATTCAGCGAAAGGGAACAGGTAAAGAAATTTTAGAGCAGGTTAACGCTCCTATCCACGGCTTCTGTTCAGGTATCGGCACAGGCGGTACTATCACAGGTATCGGCGAAACACTTAAAGCAGAGAACCCTGATATGATTATCTGGGCTGTTGAGCCTGAAAACGCGGCGATTCTGTCGGGCGGTTCAATCGGTACACACGTGCAGATGGGAATCGGTGATGGGCTTATCCCTGAGATTCTGAATACTGAGATTTACGATGATGTATGTATCATTAAGGATGAAGAAGCGCTTAAAGCGTCAAAGGACTTAGCATCTAAAGAAGGCATTATGTGCGGTATCAGCAGTGGTACAAATGTCGCTGCCGCGATGCGAATGGCTAAAATTTTAGGAAAAGGCAAGACTGTCGTAACTGTTCTTCCTGATACAGCTGAGAGATATTTTTCAACTCCTTTATTTGAGTAATTTGATATGATAAAAGCAAACAACGGACACTTTAAGTGCCCGTTGTTTTTTTATTTTAATCGTTTGTATAGCTGTTAAGAACCAAGCAGGATACCGATGTGATTATGAGCGAGAATGACGCTAAAAGAAGTCCTGAGAAAATTATTCCCGCTGGACTTGCTAAAGCGATAGGAAGTACGAGTAGCAAAATAGAGAAAAGTATAGTTCCAAGTATACCTACTATAAAGGCTGTAATAAGAATTTTTGAACAGTACGGAGTATCAAATCGTCTTAAAGATGATGCCACAAATGTGACAAGAAGATATACTACCGCAACCGAGAGTAAAGCCCATAAAAACGCAGGAATGAGCGTAATAATTTCAGTAGCACTCAGTATAGCTGTCACAATACCTATAAGGATACTAGCAGCAACAGCGATAATCAAACAATCGTTTCTGTTTGAACAACAAGGTCTATTCATTTGTTTTTCACCTCCGTTACATAATATGCTTTTTTTAATATGTCAGTTACTACGTGTTGCTTTGTTGTTGCAAAGTTGTGGTTTTGATGTATAATTAGTTTATTTGGAGGTGTTATTATGAAACATTTTTTAGTTGTAGTTGATATTCAGAAAGACTTTGTCGATGGTGCGCTTGGTACGAATGAAGCGGTTGCTATAATCGATAATTGTATTGAAAAAATCAAAAAATTCGTCGGTGAAGTTATAGTGACTTACGATACCCATTCTGAAGATTATTTGAGTACATCTGAGGGTAAGAAACTTCCTGTTGTTCACTGTATAAAAGGTACTGATGGGTGGCAACTTAATGATAAAATCGCACATGCACTTTGTGACAGAGAATATACAAAGGTAGAAAAACCTACTTTTGGTAGCGTGAAGTTGCCTGAGGTTATTTTACAAAAAGCTGACGGTGAAGATTTTGATGTTACGCTTATCGGTCTTTGTACTGACATCTGCGTTGTATCAAACGCACTTTTGCTGAAAGCTAATTTCTACGAAAAAGAGATTTATGTTGACTCTGCTTGTTGTGCCGGTGTTTCTGTTGATACACATAACGCAGCTTTAGATACAATGCGTTGCTGTCAGATTAATGTTCTGTGATACAAAAGACGGTTTATTTAACTTAAATTTAACACAAAGAATACTTTATTGTGCTTTAATTGCTTTTTTCTAAGTGGTATATTTTATCTGTCAGCTTTTTGGGAATAATATCCCTTTAAGATTATGACTTCAGTTTGTTGAAAATGAAGGTGAATTTAATATGTTGACTTCTGATAACATTATGCAGTTGATTGGCTGTCTTATCTGGCTTCTTGCTGGCGTAGGTGTTTTCATTGTCGGTATGAACTTTATGAGTGATGCGCTTGAGAAAAGTGCAAGTTCAGGCATGAAGAAACTTCTCGAAAAAATCAGTAATAATCGTTTTTCGGGCGTTGGTATCGGTGCAGGTGTAACAGCGATTATTCAGAGTTCTTCTGCTACATCCGTTATGGTCATCGGTCTTGTAAATGCCGGTGTTATGACTCTTATGCAGGCGACTCCTATCATCATGGGTGCGAATGTCGGTACTACTATTACAGGTGTGCTCGTAGCTCTTAAGAATGATTATTTTAATATGATTATGTACGCACTCGCTTTTGCAGGCGTAATGATGGGATTTGCGAAGAAAGAGAAGATTAAGCTCGCAGGTTTATTGTGTAGCGGTTTAGGTCTTATCTTCGTAGGTCTTAACGTTATGAGTAGCGAAGAAGCGTTTGGTAATAGTCTTGTAAAAGATATGTTTACTAATATTTTTGCGAAGATTGACTTTCCGCTGCTTCTGATACTTGTTGGAGCGATTTTTACAGCACTTATCCAGAGTTCATCTGCTGCAACCGGTGTTGTTATCGCTATGGTTGGAACAGGTGTTTTA
>JAZSFG010000148.1:0-5753 GCA_045532065.1 Ruminococcus sp.
CTGTTAATAAGATGCTTGATAAGTTTCTTGAACTTTTCTTCGCTGAGTGTGTGGACAGAATCAAAAAGATTTATGTTCATATCTTTAGCACGCTGTTTAAAATATGCAGAACTTTTTGCTCCTTTTCCGAGATAAGTAGCAATAAGCACTTTTTTAGCATAAGGTCCACCGAAGCGGTCAGCCACAGAACTTAGTTTATAGAGCTCGTCGTCACAGACATGACCGTTTTTACAGGAGATAAAAACAGGCATTGCGCCACGCATCAAAATTACATCAATTTCGTTTTCGGTGTCTTTTTCTACATCGTAGAGAGTGTGAAAAACTCCGTCCCAATCAATAAACACACCGCTTTTATAGTCAGTGTAATACGAAGTACCGTCTTTATCCTTAAGCTCACTTGCCAACACCAGCACAATAAGCTCTAGTATATTACCCGCTTTAGAAAGACTTCTTTTCACCTGTTCGTTCTTAAACTTGAAAGAAAGTGTTTCTGTCTGTAGGTCAAGATCATACACAAGCTTAAGAGCAGAGAGTTTTCTAAGCAAGCCCGTTAGAGGAGCATACTTCACGTCTACATTACCTGAATGTTCTTTGAGTTTATTCACATTGATTCTCATTTGCAATGGATTTTCGCAGGAAGACAGTTTTACTAGCTGTTCCATAACATTCAGACGCGTATTCCAATAGCCAGGGTCAGCTTTACATATCTCCCACATACTTTTAACGTCAGTGATGAAATCATCGTTAAGATCCCAGTCAACGGTTCGCTTTTCACTAGGCGAAACGCTTGAGTAACGCACCTGACCTGAGTAGATGTGGATGAGCTCATCCACGCTCAACTCAGGTTTAACCGGGTTATTGATATTCCCATCGTTATCGCAATCATATACAACACCGCTTCTTACATTAAAACGTTGCATTTGTATGTGTTTGTCCGGAAACTTCTGGTAGACAATTCCCATAGCAACGAGCACAAGGTCGTCACCACCCGTTAAATCGAAGACGCACTCGTCTTCACTTAAAACAATCTCGGTGAGTTTACTCACGATATCCTCGAGATTAGTTCTCTTTATCGGGCGATACTCGATAACGGTATCAATATTGCGCTTCTTAATAAAAGTTCTGTGCACACTTTCGAATTTTTTCATTTCTTTACTGTCCCCGAGAAAGATAATCTTTTCGGGGACAGTTGTTATAGAACTGATTATATTGTCAAGCGGTGTTCGATCGAAAAATTCGATAGCAACCAAGCAAACACGCCTCCATTAAAGTTCAGTTAAGTAGAAAGATAAAACAAGACTTTCGTCGTTTATAGAGTATACAAATGTTGTATCAAGACGAACACCTGTTTTAAGAGTTGCGTACCTTATTGCTTCACGCAGCCTGCCTTCGTCGATGAGCTGGATTTTAGCTTCGCGCAAAGTAACCGCCTGTGCAAACATAAAGGTGAAATCAAACTGTGAGTTTCTTACACCTTCACACATAATCTCTCTTAACTTAATATACTCAAATTTCTCGAAATACAATCCGTGGCGGTGATAGTAATTACACTTAGTAGAATCACAAACAGGAAGCGGTAAAACGTCATCCGGTGTGTGTTCAGCAAGTTTCATTACATCTTCTGTGGTTATACAGAAGCAATGGTACTTAATAGCTTCACTCTGTTCTTTCAACTTGTCTGTATCAGTGCCGTCACCCCATGTTGTATCGAGGTGGTAGTAGTCACCTTCGAGTTTTACGATGTTCCACGCGTGAGTCGGGCTTGTGACATACAGGCACTCAAGACCGAGCTTGTTAAGCAAGTATTGAGTAGCCCTTGCGTAACCTCCACACACAGCCTTCTTATTTACAAACACGCCGTAAACAGAGCGTAAATCGTCAGGCTTATCAGGAGCTTCCACGTCCTGATTCATAAGCTCAACAGAATCGTAATCAACGAGCTTGATAATATTCTCGTAGATTCGAAGTGTCAGTTCATAGTCGCTCATTGTACGGTAGCCCTGCGGTATAAACTGTGCGATCGCATCGTCAATCTCCATCTGTCGACGGGTAGCTTCGTCCATACCCATACAATATGTAAACTCAATGCGATTCACAATATGAGTATCAGTGTTGAAGAAATATGTAACGCCGTGTCTGAGCCAGAAAATCTGCGGATTATCGCGTTTAATGTACTCGACTACCTTCTGCACCTGTTCTTCTGTGAGTTCAGCACCGATGTCAAAGAGCTCAGGTTCGAAGTTGTTTATAGCAGTCAGAATAACGTCGTAAGCGTTCTGCTCTTCAGGGCTGAGAAGTGTAAACGCATATCTGAATTTAACATTCACATCACGCTCAATAGTGCCTTTAATCGGCTTTAAAGGTGAAGGAAGTTCAGGGGTAAAACTGTCTGTGGTTGTAGCAACAGGCGTCTGTGCATCAAGGTCACCTTCGTTAATGCCGTCTGTAGGCATTCGCACAACAAACGATGAACAGTACTCAACAGGAAGCGGAGTTTCTTTGTTCATAAACGGAGTCGCCTTTGTTATAACAGTACCTAAAGAGAACGGATAAGCCGCTCTGTATCTGAGAAATCCGTAGCCGTACTCATCTTCACGATAAGAAGTGATAATCTCTTCACGCTTTGCGACGGCAGGCTCGTTGATAAGATAAGCGTACTGAATCTCAACCCATTTAGCCATACCCTCGTATACCTGCAGGTAGAGATTGTTTCCGTACTTGTTACGAATCTTCTTGTCATCCCAGTTAACGTACTGCCAGATGTGTGTTAGCTCGTGAGCCATTGTAAGCATAGAAGCCATTCTAGGTGAACCATTTTCAACAACTAATGTGAAGTTGCCGTTCTTGTCCTTTATAGCAACACCTAAAACACGTCCATCCTGATCTGCAGTCGGGATAAAGGATTTGCCCAGATAAGAGTGGAGTTTCTTTGAATTCACCATCTCAACTCTGATACCAACGTTTATGCGGATACCAAAGAATGATTCCATATTACGTTTAACATCTTCGAAAACCTTGCGGAATTCTTCGCCTGTCTTGATTGCTGTTTTACCACAGTTGATACATCTGTCGCGACCATCAGCGAGAGTTTCGTACTCAACGCCGTAGATCTCACAACCGCAGAAGTCACAGTAACGCGCATCAGGCTTGCCAGGAGCGAAGTTTTCTTCGACAAAAGCTGCAATATTTTTACCTTCACGCGCCTGTTTTAGAGCATTCACATCAAAGCCCATGTGAGTAAGATACTCGAGAGTTCCCTGTAAATCGAGGTAAGAGTGTTCCGTCTCGTAACCAAAGAGTGTGTAATAACGCTCGTAGTAAGGCTTTCTATCTCCTGCTAAGGTGCTCTGTTTTTCAACAGGTTCTGTAACTTCCTGTGGAGAAGGCATATTCTGTTTCTGTACTTCATCTGTTGTAACGTCAACAACTGTATCAGGAACAACTTCATCCACAGTATCAGAAACTGCTTCTTCAGTATCTTCTGGAAGCTCTTCTGTTTCTACAGGTTCGAGCACTTCAGTTCCTTCTGGAAGCTCTTCTGTCTCTACAGGTTCGAGCACTTCAGTTCCTTCTGTTTCAACAGAAGATTCTTCAACAGGTTCAGCCTCTTCAGGAGTGACTTCATCAAGAGCAGGAGTGTCACCTTCAGCTTCAGGAACCTCTTGTGTTTGTTCAGGAGCAACTTCCTCAACAACAGGTTCTTCATCAACAGGCTGCTGAGCTTCCGGATTCTCGTCAGTTTTCTTAGGCTTTTTCCTGAACCAACCTTTAATTTTGTCAAAGATTCGTCGGAACACACCTTTCTTTTTCTTTTTCTTTTCGCCTTCATCCTCTTTTTCAGGCTCTACGCCCTCAGGAACGAAAGGCTCGTCAGAAAATTTAATCGGTGAGTCAGGCTGAACAGGTGGATTAAGAGAAAGTTCAAGCGCAGTGAAGTGCCAATCAAGGTAATCGTGCACAATGCTGAGAATTCTCTCAATATTACGTTCAACAGCAACAGCTAAACCTAAGTCGAGCTGGCTGTCCTCAATAATATAAATTGAGTTTTTATTAAGCTCACAATTTTCACTATTAAGCGAGTATGTAAGCGGGTTAATTCTACTGTCATCAGTAATGAAACTGCAGTCGGTCAACGCGCAGACATAAGCCTGATTTTCAGCAAAAAGTGTTCTGAAAAGCTCGTTAATAAGCAGAGTTACTGTATATCTGATGTCGTCTGTCAGCTTGTCGTCGTAAGTAGGAAGTTCGATTCTCAGAATCTCTTTGTTAAAATACTTACGCTGTGGTATACCGTTATTTTCACCCTCGAAAGAAACCATCTTAGCGGATGCAAAATCGTTATACTTATCCATACGCAAGTAGCCCGGAGTATCGACGGTGATATCGGCGTACTCTTTTACAATCTTCATACCTGCGATATTCTGCTGTGCGCCAATCTTGTCGGACTGACGTATACCGCGGATACAGTAATCTCGAAGCTGTCTGTATTCAGGTCTGCCGTTTATATGGTCAGCAGCACGACGAACAAGAACCTGACCGTCAGCAGTGAGATACTGCATTTCGTAGTACTTGCCTCCGAAGGTGAAGAACTGACCCGGCAGATACTTCTGGTAAATATGGCCGCGAAGTTCAGAACCGAGGTAATATCTCTCGCCTTTTTCATCTTCAGCGACGTAGCCTGCGGATTTCAGCTGTGATACACACGAAGAAATAAACACTTTGTCTGTAATAGAGTACAGAGTCTCCATTGTGCCCTTCTTAACGTTAAAGCCTTCGGTGATATCAATAATATTGTGTGACATTTCAACATCGCCGAACTTAATCGGTAAAGCAAAAACATCACAAACAGCCTGCTTGTAATCGCTTGACAGCTTTGAGACAGCCTCAACATCAGCGAAACAACGGTAAAATTCAAACCATAACTGTTTCTTTAGGTCAAACACTTCAATACCGAGTAAGGACAGCTCTTTTTCGAGTAAAGACTTCTCAACAGGATAAGTGCTGAGCCTTAAAATAAGTCTTAAGGCTGTGTTTCGATTTGAGCGGGTGTAATCCGCTACTATCTGTGGAATAGCCTTAGCGTCGGTTTCAAAAATAGACGCATTATCAGACATATAGTCCTTCATAAGATACTCGGATGAGATAACATTTATGAAGCCCTGATCTGTAGTACGAGTCGAAAAATCACGCAAAATCTCGAACATATTGTAAGACTCGTCTTCAACTGTTGTGTAACAGTTACGCTCAGTCTGTGCACTCCAGAAGTTCGAGCTCGTGATAAAGTGCTCGTCCATAGCATCCTGATTAGTAGAAATGCTCGCGTATTTCGTAAGATCATAGTAGTACTGCTTCGCAATCCAGCGCATATCAGTTACAGGAAAAGCTTCGCCGCCGTACCATCTCGTTTTTGATACCTGATTTTTAAGTGCTGCAAATGACAGCTCGGTACCCATACCGAGATATCTCGAGATATTCGGTAAAAGTCGGTGATGCAGGTACTCTTTGTCGGATTCCCAACACATATACGATACTGTGCCGAGGTGTTTGCTTGTCGCAGAAACCTCAGTGATGCTTGTCATCAGGGTGTGTGACATAGCATCAACAAGTCCGTCACAGTTTTTGTCGCATAAACAGAATACTATGTTGTTTTCCTCATTTGTCTTGCACTTTTTAACGAGAAGGTTAAGACCAATCTGTGCAGTCGAAATGAGTTTTGATGGTTCAATTACAACGAAAAATCCGACGTTTTCGAG
>JAZSFG010000120.1:0-7169 GCA_045532065.1 Ruminococcus sp.
GTAGTTATGACCAGAACTGAAGACATCTCACTAGCTGACGAAGATTTGAAACATGGCAGAAAACTTTCAGACCTTAAAAATCGAGCCAAAATCTTTAATTACAGTAATAACAATGTTGTTATCAGTATCCATCAGAACAACTTTACAGATTCTAAATACAGCGGTACACAAGTTTTTTATTCTGTTAATAATCAAAACAGCGTAAACCTAGCTGAGTGTATTAAAACTTCTGTCGTATCACTAATGCAGAAAGATAACACACGAGAGTGTAAAAAAGCTGATTCAAGTATTTTTATTCTTGATAACGCCGAAGTACCTTCAGTACTCGTAGAATGTGGTTTTTTATCTAACGCAAACGAAGCTATACTACTCGAAAATGATAAATATCAAAACAAAATCGCATATTGTATTTATTTAGGTTTTCAGGAGTTTTACTATAAAAATTATATTTAATTAGGATTGATAATTATGGCGAAAATCAAAAGTGTATATATCTGCTCGCAGTGTGGTTATGAAAGCCCGAAATGGTACGGAAAATGTCCGTCCTGCGGTGAGTGGAATACTATGAACGAAGAAATTAAAGAAACTGCAAATTCTTCATATTCAAAAGTTAAGGTTAATAACTACGCTCCACCTGTACAGATTAAGGATATATCTACAACCGATGAAATAAGGTACAAAACAGGTCTGACTGAACTCGACCGCGTTCTTGGTGGTGGCATCGTAAAGGGAAGCCTTGTACTTTTAGGCGGTGACCCTGGTATCGGTAAATCGACAATTTTGCTACAAATTTGTGAGTACATCGGTAAAAACAACAAAATATTATATGTATCAGGTGAAGAATCCAAGCGTCAGCTTAAACTGCGTGCAGACAGACTAAATGTTAACAACGACAATCTTTACATACAGACTCAGACAGATGTTGAGTTAATCAGCGAAACCATCAGACAGGATAAGCCTGATTTAGTTATGATTGACTCTATTCAGACTATGTCTTTATCTGAACTTCAGTCATCACCAGGTAGTATCACACAGGTCAGAGAGTGTACAAATTACCTTATGCGAGTAGCTAAAAGCCTCGATATCCCTTTGATTATTGTCGGCCATGTAAATAAGGAAGGTTCAATTGCAGGACCAAAAGTTTTAGAACATGTTGTTGACGCTGTGCTTCATTTTGAAGGCGATAAACAGATGTCGTATAGAATATTAAGAGCTGTAAAGAATAGATACGGTTCAACAAACGAAATAGGAGTATTCCAGATGACGGACTGCGGTCTTGTAGAAGTCGAAAACCCATCACAGATGCTTTTATCAGGAAGGCCGAAGAACGTTTCGGGCACTTGTGTAGCTTGTGCAATGGAGGGTACACGTCCGATTCTCGCAGAAATTCAGGGATTAGCTACGACAACTGGCTATGGTAATCCTAGAAGAATGTCTACTGGTTTTGATTACAACAGAATGTCGCTTATTTTAGCCGTATTAGAAAAGCGCGCAGGATACTATTTCTCTAATACAGATACTTACGTTAATGTTGTCGGCGGTCTCAGACTCGATGAAACTGCTGTTGATATCGCAGTTGCCATGTCGCTTGTCAGCAGTTTAAAGGACGTAGTTATCCCGGCTGATGCTATAGCTATCGGTGAAATCGGTCTTGCGGGTGAAATAAGAGCCGTTAACCACATTTCACAGCGTGTAAGTGAAGCTGCACGTCTAGGATTTAAGCGCATTGTAGTGCCTTATCACAACCTTAAGGATATTAAAATTAATGGTGATTTCGAAATCATCGGTGTTAAGAATGTTAGACAAGCGTTTGAGGTTCTGACAAATGAGTGATAAGTTCGCTATTGTATCAGATGTGATACCACAAATTTGTGACGCTTTAAAGAAACGTAACTATAAACTCATCTATACTGACTGTGTGGATGAGTTTATTTCGTATGAACAAAAGCACGCTGATATGCAATCTTTGTTGATTAATGACCAGATTTTTGTTCTAAAAGAGTGCACAGAACTTATAAAGAATATCGCTGATAAAACAGACTTTAAAATCATAAAAACACAGCGTAATATTTCTGGCGAATACCCTGAAAATATACAGTTAAACGCTAAAATCGTAGGCAAAAACCTTATAGGCAAACTGAATTCAATTGACAAAAATGTCCTTAATTTTTGCAAAAATAACGGTTATAACTTAATAGATGTAAAACAAGGTTATGCTGCTTGTTCGTGTCTTAAAGTGGATGAAAACAGCGTTATAACAACTGATAATTCAATATACAAAGCTCTGAAAAACTCTAATATCGACACACTGAAAATCAGTAATGAAAATATTGTGTTACACGGTGCCAAAAGGGGAGAGTGCGGTTTCATTGGCGGAGCTAGTGTGAATCTTGGTGATGAAATGCTATTCTTTGGAGACATAACGAGTCATCCGGATTTCAAAAAGATTCATGACTTTTGTAACAATAGGGATATTAAAATCAGTTATATTAAAAACTTACCGCTTGTTGACATAGGTGGTGTTGTTTTGTTAAATAATTAACAAATAAAGGACGGTTATAATTACTAAATACAAGTTATAATTACCGTAAACTAATTTCGATAGTAAAGCATAAGTGCATTAAGATATGTTTACAACATAACTTGATTTAAACTTAATCGTCAACTATTCAGTTAATATATTCATAAATTTCTTTAAAACAACTTAACTCAGTTTTTTCTGCACAGAGACAACATCATTTCAAAAAAACTGAATAAAGTAGATTATTATGATTTCACCATTATCTAATAATAAAATCTATGATAAGGTGAAATTAATAGTTAAATTTCAGTTAACTGATCGTAAGGTAGATATGGTATATATTCACAAGAGATATGAATACGATTATGTTGTTTTGTATTAATTCAGATTCTATAATCCTATATTATATAATTATATACTAATATATAAACGTATCACAAAACTGCATTTTTAGTTATATCGCTATTTATTGCATCGTTTACTGTACTTAACTTATAAACCCCTGCCCTAAATTATACAAAACATTGATTTTGTATAATTTTCTATATTAGAATATATAACCCCTACTTTTGTGATATAATTCGTTTAGTATCTATTTAGATGAATTAATTTTCTAGAATTAATTATTATCGTGTGGTGATTTTATGGCTACTGATTTTTTAAACGAAGCTGCTCCTGTAATTAGAGATTATTTACTATATATGCAAACTGTAAAAGGCAAATCTGTTAAAACTGTGGACGAGTATTTTACTGATCTGCGTACATTTTTCAGATTTATTAAGGTATCTAAAGGCGTAGCCTCCCCTGCTGATGAATTTGAAAGTATAAAAGTTGATGACGTTGATATTGAACTTATAAAAACTATCACTCTTCAGGACGCTTACGAGTTTATGAATTTTCTTATGCGTGATAGAGATAACAACGCATCTACTCGTGCTCGTAAGACTTCAAGTCTGAAGTCTTTCTTTAACTATCTTACAGTTAAAAAACACTTTCTTGAAAAAGACCCTATAAAAGAACTAGAGGCTCCAAAGAGAAAAAAATCTCTGCCTAAATACCTCACTTTAGAACAAAGCATCGAACTATTAAATGCTGTTGATGGCAAGCATAAAGAACGTGATTACTGTATAATTACACTGTTTTTGAATTGCGGTATGCGTTTATCTGAATTAGTCGGTTTAAACGTCACAGATATCCGTCCTGACGGTACCGCTCGCATACTCGGTAAAGGAAATAAAGAACGTATAATTTATCTAAACAGTGCTTGTATTGATGCTATTACTGAGTATTTAAAAGTTCGTCCTATGGATGGTGTAGTTGACAGAAACGCACTGTTTATAAGCGGCCACTTAAAACGTATGAGCCCAAAAACAGTACAAGCTTTAGTGTATAAATATCTTGAAAAAATCGGACTTGATTCTCAGGGGTATTCTTGTCATAAGCTCAGACATACTGCGGCTACACTGATGTATCAGCACGGTAATGTTGATATCAGAGTGCTCAAAGAGATTCTAGGACATGAAAATTTAGGCACTACAGAGATTTATACGCACTTAAACACCACACAGATGGAAAATGCCGCTAACTCTACCCCACTCTCTAAAATAAAACAAAAGAAAAACAAGCAATAAAAAAGAGACTCACTAATGTGGGTCTCTTTTTGCTATATTTACTTTGTATCGAATTTAAAATCGTCAGTAAAGTCAAATGTTGCGAAGTAATCATCGAGAGTTTCAGCTCTTCTGATAAGCTTGTGTGAGCCATCTTCACGTAATAATACTTCTGCACTTCTGAGTTTACCATTGTAGTTATAGCCCATAGAGTAACCATGAGCACCGGTGTCGTGGATGAACATTATATCGCCATTTTCTACCTTTGGAAGCATTCTATCGATAGCGAATTTGTCGTTATTCTCACAAAGACCACCTGTTACATCATATTTATGTGTACACTCTTCGTTTTCCTTACCTAACACAGTAATGTGGTGGTATGAACCATACATAGCTGGTCTCATAAGGTTAGCCGCACAAGCGTCCAAGCCTAAATACTCTTTATAGATGTGTTTCTGGTGCATACATGTTGATACAAGCGCACCGTATGGAGCGAGCATAAATCTTCCAAGCTCAGCAAAAATAGCAATATCACCCATTCCATTAGGAACAAGAATCTCTTCGAACTTCTTTCTTACTCCCTCACCGATTATCTCGATATTAGCAGATGGTTCCTCCGGTTTATAGTCAACGCCGATGCCACCTGAAAGATTGATAAACGCGATGTGAACGCCAGTCTTTTCTTTGAGTCTTACTGCAAGCTCAAAAAGTGTACCAGCAAGCTCGGAGTAATAATCGTTACTTACTGTGTTAGAAGCTAAAAATGCATGGATACCAAAGTGTTCAGCGCCTGCTTCTTTAAGTTCAGTAAAAGCCTTTGCCATCTGTTCTTCTGACATACCATACTTAGCTTCACCAGGGTTGTCCATTACCTGTACCCCATCTTTGCTTGCGGCTAGGCTGAAAATACCGCCTGGGTTGTATCTGCAGCACACTGTCTTTGGTACGCCACAAACTCTCTTTAAGAAAGGAACGAAGTTGTAGTCGTCTAAATTGATGTAAGCGCCCATATCGTACGCTTTCTGCATATCTTCTTCTGGAGTTACGTTAGAAGAAAACATTACATCTGTACCTGTTAACCCACAAGCTTCAGACATAATAAGCTCGGAAAGTGAAGAACAGTCAGCTCCGCAACCTTCCTCTTTTAAAATCTTAAGCAAATATGGGTTTGGAGTAGCTTTTACTGCGAAATACTCCTTGAAACCTTTATTCCAGGAGAAAGCTTTATAAAGTCTTCTTGCATTTTCTCTGATACCTTTCTCATCGTAAAGATGGAATGGTGTAGGAATGTCTTTAATAATATTCTGTGCTTGTTCAAGCGAAATAAAAGGTTTTTTCTGCATCTTATTCACCCTCAATATCTAAATAGTTCTCTACATAAGCAGAGATTGCTTCACGGATCTCATCAGTACCCTCTCCGTTAAGTGCTGAAAACGGAAACAACTGAATATTTTCGTAATCAGCAAAAAGCTCGTTGAGTTTCTCTAAACTCTGTTTCTGAGCAGTTTTCTTTAATTTATCTTTCTTAGTTAAAACGATAATGAACTCAAAACCGTTATGATAAAGAAAGTTAATCATATCCATATCGTCTTTAGTCGGTAGATGTCTCATATCGACAATCTGAACTACAAGACAGAAGTTACGCTCCTGAGCAAAGTACCCTTCCATAAGTTCAGCCCAACGCTGTTTTTCAGCGTGAGAAACTTTAGCGTAACCGTAACCCGGTAAGTCAACTAAACAAAACTTGTCAACATCAAAGAAGTTGATAGTTGCAGTTTTGCCTGGAGTAGCACTAACTCGTGCAAGAGCTTTGCGGTTAACCAACTTGTTGATAAGTGATGATTTACCGACATTTGAACGACCCGAAAAAATAACTTCTGGTTTATCGGAGATTTTCAGCTGTGATGAAGTTCCTGCGGCATGTGTAAACTCCGCTTTATTGAAATTTATCATACTCTCGCTCCTTTTTACTGCGTAACAGAAGTGCTTTTACGAGTAGATTTACTGTTGTCTATAATCACATTAGCTTTATGTTTGTCTTTTGTTTTTGCGGATTGCTTTACAGCAATTCTCAAAACTTCATCAATAGTTGAAACCGGAATAAAGTTTATGCTATTTCTAACAACTTCATCAATTTCTACTATATCACGTTCGTTATCCTTTGGAATAATTACGTTTCGCACTCCAGCTTTGTGAGCGGCCATAGCTTTCTCTTTTAAGCCACCTATCGGTAAAACTTTACCTAAGAGTGTAATTTCACCTGTCATAGCAAAGTCGTGTCTGACAGCGTTTAAAGACAAAGCAGAGTATATAGCTGTCGCCATCGTAATACCTGCTGACGGTCCGTCCTTAGGCACAGCACCCTCAGGAGCGTGAATATGTATATCAAATTTCTGGTAAAAGTCAGAGTCAATGTTATATATATTAGCCTTTGAGCGGATACACGAAATAGCAGTTTTCGCAGATTCCTGCATAACATCGCCTAAGGAGCCAGTGAGTTCGACCTTACCGTTACCAGGTAAAACAGCACATTCAATTGGTAATAATGTTCCACCAACTGAAGTCCAAGCTAGACCATTTACAACACCGATTTCGTCTTTCTTATTCTTCGAATCGTCGATGTATTTAACAGGGCCTAATATGCTTTCAATATCCTTATCAGTAACCTTGATAACTTCAACTGATTCGTCTACAATCTTAACTGCAGATTTACGCATAACGGAAGCTATAACACGCTCAAGAGTACGCACGCCGGCTTCGCGAGTATACGAATCAATAAGCATATAAATAGCTTTATCGGTTATCTTAAAGGTTTTCTTAGTAAGTCCGTTTAACTCTAGCTGTTTAGGTACTAAATGCTTCTTAGCAATAAAGAACTTCTCCTGACGAGTATAGGAATCAAGTTCAATAACTTCCATTCTATCCCTAAGCGGTGCTGGTATTGCATCGTAATCATTCGCTGTTGTTATAAACATAACATTTGATAAATCAAACGGCATATCTATATAATGGTCCTGGAATGAATGATTCTGTTCAGC
>JAZSFG010000138.1:0-6958 GCA_045532065.1 Ruminococcus sp.
CCGCCGACAACATCGTTCAATATCGCGATAGCATCCATATTCATCGACAGATAATAGTCAATAGTAAGTCCCGAAAGGAAATCCGACACAGTTCGCACAGCATTTTCACAGCTGTCCTCCAAACCTGAGCCGTATGTATGCGCAAGCGCAAGCTGAGCGTAAATAGTACCTGCGTCCTGACCACCTAATCCGAGCACGTGAACATCCATCATCGTGTCACGATTAAGTACAAGCACGCTGTATGATTTCTCGATTTCATCAAACACAGCGAGAGCGACCATGTCGTTTTCGCCTGTGTTCAGGTATGAGTTGCTCGCTTTAACCTCACCGTGCTCGTCGATACCCATGAACATAAGCACAGTAATATCCTGACGCGGGAAGTACTTCTTTCCGTCAATCTCGACTGTCTTTTTTGACGAAGTCGGATTGTCGACCTGACTTTCTGTGTTAAACGCAGAATCCAGAACTTTAAAGCCACTGAATATCGCGACAGCCACCAAAACAGCAACTATCACAATAGTGACTACAGGAGTCTTTTTTTTATTTTTTGTCATAAAAATCAGCCGTTAACTCTGCGGCGGTAAATAACGATAGCAACCACAGCAGCTAAAGAAACGAACATTACGCTACCCCAGAGGATAACACCTGAAACGTCACTTGTAGCAGGAGAAACTGTGCTTGAGTTTGTTGTTGTACCAGGAACTAAGAAAGCAACAGGGCAGATCTTGTCGAACTGTACAGTAACTGTGCCGTCGCCGTTGTTGATACAATCAATTACAGGAACCCACTTGCCATCTACGTAAACCATAGCTGTGATAAATGTATCTGCATCAACACCAACCTTAAATGTAAGCTCAAGAATGTTATCTCCGTTTAAGTGTTCCTTTATATCTGTACACTCGCCTGAAATATCGAAAAGATCCTTAACTACGAGGTCGTCTGCATTCTTGTCTTTATCCCACTTTTCTTTAACGATGTCGTTCAACTCAGGGCATGCTTCGGAAAGCTTGTCGCCTTCTAAAAGCTCGCCGTAAACCTTTAAGAGGATATCTTTTGCTTCTTCAGGAATCTCTGTGCTTGTTTCAGCTTCAGCAATAGAAGTGATAATGAAACAATCGATAAATTCTGTTGTTACCTTCTCACCATCAGAGTTTGTGATAAAACCTACAACATCTTTGCCGTTGAGCTGGTCGATAACGATAAGCTCAGGAGCACCCTTGTTCTCGATACTCGGAACAAAAGTAGCAGCTGTAGCGCTGATAGTTATCGCAAGCACCATAAGAATCGCCATTACTAAAGTTAATAATTTTTTCATGTCAACCATCTCCGATACTATAATTAATAAATTAAAATTATATTACTTGTCGAAAAATTTATTTTCTTCGACTATTATTGTCTTCATAAGCTCTCTTGCTTGCCTTTTCGTATGCAGTCGCGTATGATTTACCGTATTTTGAATAGTATCCTTTGCTGTAGCGTGAATACTTTCCGGTTCTCTCGCTTACACAGTTAAGAACTATACCTAAAATTCGACTCTCGATAAACTCAAACTGTGAAACTGCAGAGGACAGCGCAACCATATTACAGTAATTCTGCCTTACAACAAGGAGTATTCCATCAGCAAGCTTAGCCGCTACCATCGCATCACTAACCTCACCAACAGGCGGAAGATCCAAAATGATGTAATCGTATTCATCTCTGAGATTATCGATAAACTTCGCCATTTTAACACTACTGAGAAGCTCAATAGGGTTAGGTGGGTTATCACCGGACGAAACAACATCAAAGCCTTTCTCATCATCTAATGAACAAGCCTGAATAATGGAATCAACATCGCCGTTGCCTGTAAGGTAGTTAGAAAGACCCGGAACCTTGTTGATAAGAAGCTTAGTCGAAAGCGATGGACGTCTCATATCACAGTCAATAAGAAGAACACGTTTATCAAGTTGTGAAAGGGAATACGCAAGATTGATGGACGATAAGCTTTTACCCTCACCGGCCATAGCACTCGAAACACCGATTACAGGACAAGTAATCTCATCAACAAACGAGAACTGTAACTTTGTTCTGAGAAGCTTATACGCTTCGGAAGCAACAAAGTTGATTCCTTTTCCGATAACCGGATTTTTGCTGTCCGTTGTAACACGTTTTGTTGAGTATCGACGCTTATTGTTCGAGTACGCATAGTAAGCACTTGATTTACTGTTTTCCGTCATATCCGGAACAGAAGCCAGAACCGGATGCTCACAGCACTGTTGCAGGTCTTCCTCAGTCTTAATCGTTATATCAAAGACTTCTCGAACCGCGATTATACCTACGCTGACAAGTAAACCCAGCAGAAAACCCACAATAGTATTTTTCATATTGTTAGGTGAACTCTGGTGTGATGCCTTAACAGCATAATCAACAATATTTGCTGATGTTCCTTCAACGATTCTCGAAATTCTCTTAGGTAATATATAAGCAATCGCGTTGGCGATGGTCTCCGCTTCATCAGGATCCGGACTTGTAACAACTACCTCGAAGATTTCCGTTGAATTTACAGCCGCAGCTGAAACCATATCTTCCAGCTCACCGTAGCTCATATCCACTCCGGCATAATCGATTACGTCGTTTAAACACGCTCTAGACCTGAGGATGACTATGTATGTATCTACAAGGCTCTTCGCTGCTGTAATATCCGAGGAAGTAAGGCTAAAAGAAGCATCGCCTACTGATACGGAGTTGTTATTTACATAAAACATTGCAGAGGACTTATACTTCGGTGTAATAAAGAAAACTGTACCCGCCAATGCAACAATTGCACTCATAATAGAACAAAGACATATTATCCAGAATCTACTCCAGATAGCCTTCCATATACGCTTAATATCTATTTCTATCATGAATTTATTCTTCTTAGTGACTTTTTCCTCCATGGCTCCCCCTCGTCTACTTTTGAACCAACTAACTTACAGCGCGTTGGAGATAATATCGCGCAACTATACGTATTTATTGTATCACAAATATATTTATAGTCAACACAAATAATTAAGAAAAAATATGTAATAATCCCAAAAAAACAGCAAATCTCCTGTAATAACCGAGATTATATTCCTGCTGTACAAGTCGTCTTATGAACTTGGGCTGACTTTGTAATACCACTCTTCGAAGTCTTTGTTATCCTCAAAGCTGTTCTGGAAAGCTATCTGCTGTTCATCGCTCAAAGCTTCGAACTCTTCCCATGTGTACTCAGAAGGCGATTTTCCTCCGTCATCCCACGGAACATCTACAGGAACCCACTGAGCTTCGTTGAGCCATTCATTGAACTCATCAATAGTTTCAAACGACTCCTGAAATTCGAGCTGCTGTTCTGCTGTCAGCGCTTCAAACTCCTCGTACGTATAGTCCTTAGGTTGTTTGTCTGAATCTTCCCACGGCACAGCTACGCTGTTTGTGTCTAAGGTAGATTCTGTATCAGAATTTGAAGTATTACCGCAACCGGATACGATAAACAACATCATAATTATTGCTAAAAAAATCAATGGTTTTACTGTTTTCATTCTAATCTCCTGTTTATAGTATTTCTGTCGTTATTTATCAAAACCCTTTTTTCTTAATAAATAAGATAAGATTTTTCGGGTTGAAGGATTTTAAGATAAGGAAACTGCATTTTCTTATCGGCTTTATTACAAAGCATAATACAAAATTTGTGAAGAACTGTGTGATAACAGACGCTATGGCAGCTCCCACCGCACCAAACAGCGGTATGAGTATCAGGTTACCTATAACATTCATAGTAGCACCACACAGATTGATAATCCAAAGATACTTTTGTTTTTCTTCTGCTAAAATCCAGATGTTTCTTACCATTCCGTAATAACCGAATGTTACAAACCACACAGCACAGCTCAAAACAGAAACAGCCGGCAAATACTCCTCTCCGTATATTATAAAAATAATCGGTTTTGCGAGTAATGTCATTGCTACGCTCTGAGCCAGCGAAAGGGCAGTAATTACAGAAAACAGCACAACAGTTTTCTTCTCAAATCTCTCTTGCGAAGTTGTCTTGCTTTCAAGAATCGAAGGGCGTGCCGAATCAATAATCGCAGCAAACACAAAGCTTGTAATACCGATACAGGTAATCGCTGCAGAATAGTATCCCGTCTGTGCTTCATCAAGCATAATTTTCAGCATTATCCTGTCGGTTTGCTGGAAAATAACAACCATGATTCCTGAAACAATATAATATTTGCTTCGGGAAAACATCTGCTTTCCGAGTGAAAATGAAAACGATAATTTCTGACCGCTCAGCTTTTTAAATAACACAATCAGCAATATCGCAATCACCAAAACTTCGATAACGTGAGAAACAGCAAACCAGCGAATATCCTTTTGGGTCGCCAGAATATACACTTTATAAACCGCTACGACAACATATGCTACTAAAGAAACTATCGATGGGTACTTTGATAAAAGTTTTGCCTGAAACCAGTACTGCGTCATTTCTATAGCCTGAAACAAAAGCGTGAGACTATATAAAAAACACACGACTATGGTTTCTTTTTCGTCAGGGTTAGCGACATAAGCAAAAGATGTAACGCCGATAATCGAAGCAATAGCAGCAAGAACATTAAGTGTTAAACATGTACCTAAAACCTTGCCTTCTTTTTCAGGCTTTTCGATAAATTCCTGAACCAGTGTGGAGTTGAATCCAAGCTGCATTATAGGCAAAGCAAATGCAACCACAGACGAAGCATAACTTATCAGACCATAGTTGGACGGTCCGAGGTATCTGGCAGTTAACATTCCTATAAGGAACGTTATTATCGATTGTACAATCTTACAACCGACAATCCACGATGCATTTTTTAAAACTCTGTTTGCCATTTTCTTTCCCTTACTTTTGTATAATGTGATGTTCACAAAACTATTTCAAAAAACAGCTAAACATCGTCACTTGTAAACTAAATCTTTCTACAAACCTCTGTAGTAAACCATTCTGACGGCAAATTTATATAGAGGATATAATCCGTATCTGATAATACGCGCCATCTTCTTTTCGTGTTCATTCATAGTTGTATAGGCTTTGTAGTTTTCTTTTATAAATTTTATGCTTTTTTTCTGATGCTTTGTGTAGGCTTTGTCTTTAGTCTTACACAAAGCCTCTAGGAAAAATATATTAGTAGTAACCTCTTGGTTAGTCATTTTCGAATCAAGCTGAGGAAATAACTCGTCGATTATCTCCCTTTTTCTATCGCAAAAGTAAAGCATATCAAAATACTTTTCTGAAAAAGCACTTCTGGTAGATGAATTGCTTCTGACGTAGTAATTATAAATACAGACGTTGTGCTGAACCAGCTTAGGGAATTTTACATAACATTCAAAAAGGAAAAAACCATCCTCGTTGATGCTACGCCCTTCTTCAAACCTTATGTCGCCTAAAAAGCTCCTTTTAAAAAGCTTTGCACAAGCAGAATTCGTCTGTCTTTCTCCGTCGAGCGAAAGCTCTAATGAATCGATTCCTTCATATACGGTACATTCGCCGTTATCATACGGACTATATACCGAGCCGTCCTCTTTGATGATCTGTTTTACTGCAGATACAATATCAGCATTATACCTATTAGCGTCCTCCACCAGAATCTTTATTCCATCAGTCATCAGCTCATCATCGCTGTCAACAAAAGCAATATACTCACCTTTTGCTAAGTCGATCCCTTTGTTTCTTGCGCCCGAGACTCCTGTGTTTTGCTGACGGACTGCTTGTACTCTTTCATCTCTTTTACAATACTCATCGTATATATCCGACGACTTGTCTGTCGAGCCGTCATCCACAAGAATAAGCTCGATATTCTCGTAGCTTTGATTAAGCACCGATTCTATACACTGGGTCAAATACTGTCGAGCATTATATACCGGAACTATAACGCTGACCAACGGCTCTGTCATATAAGTTCACCTCGCAAGCAACGTTATGCTTGATTGTAATCACCAAGCTCCATATGTCGTTGTGCCCACTCCTGTGTTGAACACAAAATCTTAGCCGGATTACCCGCAACAACAACATTATCGGGGATTTTACCTTTTACTACGGAGCCTGCACCCACAATAACATTGTCGCCGATAGAAGTCCCTGGCAAAAGAATTGTCCTCATACCTATGAATGAATTAGCTCCGATGCTTATAGGTCTTAGAAAGCGACCGCTTAAATTCGGATCAAGCGTCTTAAGACCTTTTGATATTGAATAGTCATGTGTCAGAAACACAACTTCGGATGATATAGTTGTTGCATCTCCGATGGAAATAAGCGAATAATCATTAGCATCAAAAACAACCGTCGGCGAAATAAAACCATGTTTAGTCTGGTAGTAGCTATCTGATATATTGATGCCGATTTTCTTTAAATACAGAGGGTATTTTTCCTTATACTTTTCAGGTCTGAATTTACTAAGAAAATTATAGTAAACTTTCAGCATCGCTCTTTTGTGTCTGTTCATAGTACCTCCGCAGGAAGTAAGTTTTGTTCAGACTCAGCCACGATTTCACGTGTTTCCGCGGCACGCCACGAGGAGGCTCTGAACTTGTGCCGCAACCCCGCAAAAGCGGGGCTTTTATTTTTTAGTTAAGAATCATTTTGCCGTCAGCGTCAAATGCATAAAGGCCCGGTTTTAACGGATTGCCGTCTGCATCTGTAAAGCCTTTTACAAAGTTCTCATTTAAGTAAAGCTTACCGTTCTTAGCGAGCTTGTTGTAGTCGTTGATGAAGTAGTAATTACCCTCAAACTCGATTAACTTCCAAGCCTTCTCAACAACACCATTTACATAGTAGTAATCTCCTACAATGCCGTTGAGGATAACCATCTTACCATCTTTGTCAAACTCGTAAAGACCTGGCTTCATTGGATCGCCATTTGGATATGTGAAGCCCTCTACGTACTTCTCGCTTAAGTAAAGCTTACCGTTCTTAGCGAGCTTG
>JAZSFG010000173.1:0-3659 GCA_045532065.1 Ruminococcus sp.
TGTTATGACCAGATGCGGACTTCATTGTGCTCCTTCTGCACACAGTGCGATGGGCACATACCCTGATGGCACAGTCAGATTTTCGTTCTCGTATTTTAACACTACTGACGAAATCGACTACTGTGTTGATGCGATTAAAAAGATTTTAGAGGAGAGAAAAAATGCCTAAAGCGATAATTGCTATGAGCGGAGGAGTTGATAGCTCTGTTGCAGCTTTGCTTATGAAACAGCATGGCTACGATATAATTGGTGTAACGCTGAAGCTCCACACACAAGAGCTCGACTCTATGGAGCAGTCGTGCTGTACCGAACAGGATATTTTAGATGCAAAAAACGTGTGTGACAGACTCGAAATCGAACACCGCGTTATTGATTTTGAGAGCAACTTCAAAGAGTTCGTTATAGACCGTTTTGTGTCGTCATATATGTGTGGTGGAACACCGAATCCGTGTATCGACTGCAACCGCTTTATTAAATTTTCGAAAATGATAGAAATAGCTGACGAAGAAGGTTTTGACTACATCGTGACTGGTCACTACGCTCGTGTCGCTTACGATGAAGAAAGTGACCGCTACCTGCTGAAAAAGGGAGTGGATGAGTCAAAAGACCAGAGTTACGTTTTATATTCTTTGACACAGGATACACTAAAAAGGCTGAAACTTCCTCTCGGTGAAATGTCCAAAGACAGAGTCCGTGAAATCGCTGAAGAATTCGGATTAACGAATGCGAATAAAAAAGATAGTCAGGATATCTGCTTTGTAGAAAACGGCAAATACGCTGATTTTATTACATCATATACTGGAAAAACCTTTGATGACGGTGATTTTGTTGACTTAAGTGGTAACGTGCTCGGCAGACACAAGGGTATTATCCGTTACACAATCGGTCAGCGTCGAGGTCTTAATCTTGCACTTCCACAGTCGATGTACGTTTGTAAAAAAGATATCGACACAAACACTGTTACTTTGTGTCTTGATGATGAACTTTTCGCAAACGAACTTATCGCTGATGATGTTAATTTAATTTCGATAAAAGAACTAAAAGAAGCCCTGAAACTTCAAGCTAAAATAAGGTACAAGCACGAACAGGCTGATGCTACACTTTATCCTTACGAGGATAATAAAATCCGCCTTGTGTTCGACACTCCGCAACGCGCAATCACAAAAGGTCAGGCTGTTGTTATGTATCTTGGTGACACTGTAGTCGGTGGAGCAACTATTATATAAAAAATAAACATCCCCGTTTAATAACGAGGATGTTTTCTTTTTTTAGTTATTTTCAATCATAGAGAGCATCTGCATAATTTCATTTTGTGTGCATAACCCGTACGAAAACGCCGTCGCACTACCGCACGCTGTACCGAGTTTCAGAGCGGTTTTGTAGTCGCCTGATTTCAGATATCCTGCGATAAAACCCGCAACCATAGAATCGCCTGCGCCTGCGGTGTTTTTTACTTCGCCTTTTGGAGAACTCTGCATAATAACTTGTTTTTTATCTGTGAATAGCACTGAACCTTTATCTCCAAGGGATACGAGCACATTTTTTGCACCGAGAGATTGTAGCTTTATTGCGTACTTTTCGATATCGTGCAAGGTTGTGATTTTTGTGTTGAATGTATCGCTTAATTCACTAACGTTTGGTTTGATGAGAAACGGCTCGTGTTCTAAAGTGTTCAGCAGTTGTTTGCCGGTCGAGTCAACAACCGTAAGTGCACCTGTTTTCTTGATTTTTGCGAGCATTTTTGCGTACACATTATCGTCGGTTTTCGGCGGAGTACTGCCCGACAGAACGACAACGTCATTTTCGTTGATGTCCTCTAACTTCTTGTACAGCAGGTGCAAGTCGTAGTCTGAAGTACACGGACCGTTTGTGTTGATATCGGTTTCTTCGTCACATCTGATTTTTACGTTTATGCGTGAGTATCCGCTTTCTAAGTGTACGAAATCCGTTTTTACGCCTTTTTCATTGAGAGTTTTTTCAATCATATCTCCCGTGAATCCTGCGACAAAACCAAGAGATTTAGTGTCTACGTTAAGTTCATTCAGCACTAAAGATACGTTTATACCTTTTCCACCACAGAAAATTTCGTCAGAGTACGAGCGGTTTATCGCTCCTGTAATGAGTTTGTCTGTGTTTATGACGAAATCAATTGCGGGATTCAGCGTTATTGTGTATACCATAGTATCACCTCATTTGTATGTTGACTCACACCTGAGATTATTATACAATTTTATTATCAAATTATGTGAGGTCATTATGAGTAAAATTCTTGTGTGCGGACTTGTTAATATGGAAACCACAGTTTCTGTAAGCAATTTTCCTGTAGAGTATTGCCCGATTGACTATAACTTCTTTGGAGTTTCGTCTTATCCTGCGGGTGTCGGTCTTAACTTAAGTCTTAGCTTTAATTCATTATCTGACGAAGTGTGCCTTTTGTCAATGGTTGGGGGTGACCCTGCCGGACAGGTAGTTAAAAACTTACTTAGTAGCAATGGAATATCTACACAGTATCTGCAAAACAGCGATTACACCGCACAGTCTGTTGTTTTATATGACAAAAGTGGTCGACGTAGAATTTTCTGCGACTTAAAGGATATGCAGGAGAAAAGCTATAGTGAAGAGAGTTTTATGAAAGCTGCTGTGGATTGTGACATGCTTTGCTTGTGTAATATCAACTTCTCTCGTAACCTGTTAAAGCTTGCGAAGGAAATGGGGAAGAGGATAGCCTGTGATGTCCACGTTTTAGCAGATATAAACGACGAGTATAACCGCGATTTTATGATGAATGCGGACATCCTGTTCTTAAGCAACGAAAACATCTTAGGTCGTGAAAAAGAGTTCGTAGAAGAACTCAAAAACACTTACAACAATGAAATTATCGTTGTAGGGTTGGGTAGCAAAGGCGCTTTATTGTATGAGAGAGAAAGCGACAACTTCCATATTCAGGAGGCTGTAAAAACCCGAGAGGTAGTGAACACAGTAGGTGCAGGAGATTCACTTTTCTCATCATTTGTGCATTATTACACAAAGACTCTTGATGCGAAATTATCGCTAAAGTATGCGTGCACATTTGCATCCTATAAAATCGGAGAAAACTCAGCCGCAAAAGGCTTTTTGACAGAGTCGCAACTTGAAAATCTTATGAAATAAAAGAAAAGCAGCAGTGAAAACTGCTTCTCTCTTTTTTTAATAAGGGGGTATTATATAAGAAAGAAACACAAAATGCCTGTAATAATACTGATTAACGCTCCGCCTACTACATCACGGATGTAGTGAACTCCCGATAACACTCTTGTTAAAGCAATTATACTTGCAAGTATAAGCATAATTACGCCTAAACTTGTTTGGATGTACAAAAATGCCATCGCGATGATAAATGCACAAGCTGTATGGCGACTCGGAAAGCTTTTACCTTTGGTGTCTTTTTTGACAACAGGGGAGTAGTCAAACTTCTCGTACGGACGCTTAGCGTTAATAATAAGTCGAAGTATTGTGACCAGTATAAGAACGCCGAGCGGTACAAAAGTCGCTTTCAGGAAAATTTCGCTTTTGAATCCTTCGTTTATGAAAAGGAACACAAGCTGAAGCGGATAAAAAACCATCATAATGACGGGCAGAATATCGTGAAGAGCTTTAATTGTAGTAGAACGATTTTTACT
>JAZSFG010000024.1:0-15573 GCA_045532065.1 Ruminococcus sp.
GATATCGCAGGTACTGTCGAGTCTATCGCACAGATTACTCCTGAGTATCTGTACACCTGTTACAACACCTACTATAACTTAAACAACATGGTGCTGTGTGTTGCGGGTAATACAGACGTCGACACCGTGCTTTCTATAGCAGATAAAATGCTCAAAAACTGCGAGTATCACGATATTGAAAACATTTTCGAAGAAGAACCTGATACAGTTTCACAGCATTATGTAGAGCAGAAACTTCCTGTAGGTATGCCGATGTTTAACTTAGGTTTTAAAGAAACTGCAGGTAAAAAGCGTATCGATGAAAAAACTCTCGGCTATACTGAGATTTTACTTTTCCTGCTTGCGTCTTCTACAAGCAAGCTCTATCGTAAATTAATGGACGAAAACCTCATCAACTCTGGCTTTTCGTATGAGTTAATGGAGGGCGAGGGCTTCTGTGTGACGATTTTTTCGGGCGAATCCCACGACCCTGAGAAGGTTTCAGCGATTATTAAAGATTACATTAAAGAGCTCAAAGAAAACGGTATCGACGAGGAAGAGTTCGAAATCGCAAAACGTGCGACCTACGGCGACGCTATTGCTTCTCTTAACTCAAACGACCACATCGCAAATATTATTGCTGATTTTGAATTTTCTGATAGAGAATTATATACTTATATTGACGCCATCGCAAACGCGACTTTAGAAGACATAACAGAAAGACTTTCACAGATGATGGACGAAGAAAAATCCGTTCTTTCTGTTATTAAAAGCGAGTAAAGGAGGACGCTATGTTTCACGTATCTTTTCCGGGACTCGGACTTAATTTTGATATAAACCGAGTAGCTTTTTCTATCGGAGGTATCGAGATTTACTGGTACGCTTTGTGTATCGTTACGGGTGTTTTATTAGCACTTTTATACGCTAAGTTCAACGCTAAGCGCTTTGATGTCGATAACGACAAACTATTAAACTGTTTCATCGTTGGTGTTATCACGGCAATTCTAGGAGCACGACTTTACTACGTTGTGTTTAAGTGGGATTACTTTATGAGTGACCCTGCACGAATTTTTAATATCCGTGACGGCGGACTTGCAATCTACGGCGGCATTATCGGTGCACTTTTAGGCGGTCTTATCACCGCAAAAGTGCAGAAAATGAGACTTTTAGGACTTTTAGACCTGACTATGATTGGCTTTTTAATCGGTCAGTCTGTTGGTCGATGGGGCAACTTTATGAATCAGGAAGCGTTCGGTGTCGAGACCGATTCGCTTTTTCGAATGGTCAGCGAGGGCACAGGAATGGTTGCGGTTCATCCGTGCTTTTTGTACGAATCCGTCTGGTGTGCGCTCGGTGTCCTGTTCTTACATATATTCAGTAAGAAATGGCAGAAATACTACGGACAGATTACGTTCTTGTATATGATATGGTACGGCGCTGAGCGTGCCGTAGTTGAAGGACTTCGCACAGACAGCCTTTATTTGCCGTTTAATATCGGCTCGTATCAGCCACGAGTGTCACAGCTTGTGTCTTTAGCACTCGTTATAGCAGGTATCGTACTGCTTATAGTTTTCAGAAAACGCGATGACCACATAAGGGATAAAGTTGAAATTAACGATAAAAATGAAGATAAACCACAGGAGGCAGAAAATGTATAAAATTATTGACGGTAAGCTCGTTTCACAGAGCGTTAAAGATGACGTTAAATCACAGGTAGCAACACTTAAAGAACAGGGCGTAGAGGTTACTCTCGCGGTTATCATCGTAGGCGATGACCCTGCATCACGTGTTTATGTGAATAACAAGAAAAAAGCGTGCGAATATGTCGGTTTCAAGAGCCTTGAGTATGCTTTACCTGCTGACACTACACAGGAAGAGCTTATGGCTTTAGTAGATGAGCTTAACTCAAGAGAGGATGTAAACGGAATTTTATGTCAGTTACCACTGCCAAAGCACTTGGACGAAAAAGCCGTTATTGAGGCTATTTCACCACTTAAGGACGTTGACGCTTTCCACGCAGTTAATGTTGGCAAAATTATGATTGGCGACTATGATTTCTTACCTTGCACTCCAGCAGGTGTTATGGAGATGCTTTCTTACTACGACATTGACGTGACAGGTAAAAACTGTGTTGTTATCGGTCGTTCCAACATCGTAGGTAAACCGATGGCTATGCTTTTACTCCACAAAAACGGCACAGTTACAATCACACACAGCCGTACTGTAGATTTGAAGAACGTTACTAACAAGGCTGACATCTTAGTCGCAGCCATAGGCAAGGCTAAGTTTGTAGGCGAAGATATGGTTAAAGACGGTGCTGTTGTTATCGACGTCGGTATGAACAGAGACGAAAACGGTAAGCTCTGCGGTGACGTTGACTTTGACGCAGTAGCACCTAAATGCTCATACATCACTCCGGTACCTGGCGGTGTAGGTCCAATGACAATTGCAGTGCTTATGAAGAATACTTTAAAAGCCTGCAAACTCCAGAATAATCTTTGATTTTATCTAGGTTTGATACTACTGTGTATCTGTAATAAAAATAATTAAAATACTTGTTGACAACAAATTCTCGTTGTGATATAGTATATAAGCCGCATATTGTGGGTCACAAGCGAGTTTTACTCCACCCACTAGTAGCGAGTCTATTATAAAGGAATGAATTAAATGTACGCAGTTATTGAAACAGGCGGTAAGCAGTACAAAGTTGAAAACGGCGACGTTATCTACGTAGAAAAGCTTAACGCTGAGGACAACGCTTCAGTTGACTTCAAGGTAGTTGCTCTGTCAACAGAAGACGGTCTCAAGGTTGGTGCTCCATATGTTGAGGGCGCAACAGTAACAGGTGAGGTTGTTAAGAGCGGTAAGGGCAAGAAGATTATCGTTGCTACTTACAAGCCAAAGAAGGGCGAGAAGAGAAAGCTCGGTCACAGACAGCCATACACTAAGGTTGAGATTAAGTCAATCGTTGGCTAATTATGATTAAAGTCGAATTTTTCGGTACACCTGTAAACGGGTTTTCTATAAGCGGTCACGCAGGATACGCGGTTGAAGGAGCGGACATCGTTTGTGCGGCTGTGTCTAGTGCAGCATATATGACTGTAAACACCGTAACCGATGTTTTAAACATCACTCCTGCTACTCTTTCTGTAGACGACGGCAATATGTACCTTAAACTCGATAAAAACGACGCACAGAAATGCTCTGATGTTATGAAGGGCTTTGTGCTTCACATTCGCTCTTTAGAAGAGCAGTACAAACAGTACATTACAGTAACTATTTCGGAGGTGTAAGTTATGCTTAAAATAAACATTCAGTTATTCGCTCATAAAAAAGGTATGGGTTCTACAAAGAACGGTCGTGACAGTGAGTCTAAGCGCCTTGGCGTTAAGCGTGCTGACGGTCAGTTCGTACTTGCAGGCAACATCTTAGTTAAGCAGAGAGGTACTCACATCCACCCAGGCAACAACGTTGGTCGTGGCTCTGATGATTCACTTTTCGCTAAGATCGACGGCGTAGTTCGTTTCGAGCGTGTTGGCAAAGACAGAAAGCGCGCTAGCGTTTACCCTGTAGAGCAGTAATTTTTTAGGGCGGATTTCTTTAATCCGCCCTTGTTTTTTATTTTGGTGTTTTATGGAAAATAACGAAAGAGACTTTATGAAAAATCGTCCCGGTGCTGAAAAAGCTAATCAGTATAAGGACGTGTACAGCCCGATGAAGAAGACGTCTGTTAACATCATCACTATTTTGCTGTCTGTTGTACTTTTGCTGTGTATTGTTTCTAATTTTATTAACGGCAGAATCCTGTGGGGCTGTATTTTTATCTTCTTACTTTTACTTCTCCTTTTAAGCCGCTTTGTTGCTTATAAAAGTGAAAAAGCGAATACAAAGCCTGAAGTAAAAGACCATCCCGATGCAATTTTTAAAGACCACGAAGATTGATTTAAAGTACAATTGAGGATTTTACTATGTTTGTAGATATTGCGAAAATTACTATTAAAGCAGGCGACGGCGGTGATGGCGCTGTTTCCTTTCACAGAGAAAAATACGTAGCCTCAGGCGGTCCCGATGGCGGTGACGGCGGTAAAGGCGGCGATGTTATATTTGTAGCTGATTCTAACCTTTCAACCTTGGTTGACTTCCGCTACAAGCGAAAATTCGAAGCTAAAAAAGGCGATAACGGTTCTTCTGGCAGAAGATTCGGACGCAAAGCCGAGGATTTAATCATCCGCGTTCCTGTTGGCACAGTTGTAAAAGAAACTGAAACAGGACGCATTATGGCTGATTTGTCAACTGATGAGCCTGTTGTTGTTGCCAAAGGAGGCAAAGGTGGTTGGGGCAACACCCACTTTGCGACTCCTACTCGCCAGACACCGCGTTTTTCTAAACCGGGTATGCCGGGTGAGCAGTTCGACGTTACTTTAGAGCTCAAACTTCTTGCTGATGTCGGTTTAGTCGGTTTCCCTAATGTAGGTAAATCTACTCTTATTTCCGTAGTTTCTGCCGCAAAACCACAGATTGCGAACTACCACTTCACAACTATTACTCCTACTTTAGGTGTAGTGTCGATGGGTGAGGGCAATTCCTTTGTTATGGCTGATATCCCTGGTATTATCGAGGGTGCGTGGCAGGGTGCAGGATTAGGCCATCAGTTCTTACGCCACGTTGAGCGTTGCAGACTTTTAGTACATGTTGTTGATGTTTCAGGTAGCGAGGGAAGAGACCCAATCGAAGATTTTAACACTATTAATGATGAACTTAAGAAGTTTAACGAAGAGTTATCTACTCGTCCGATGATTGTTGCGGGTAATAAATGTGACCTTGCAACTGACGAACAGATTGAAGAGTTTAAAGAATATGTTGAATCAAAAGGTTTCAGCTTTTTCCCGATTATGGCGGCTATCCGCTGGGATGTTGACCCGCTACTGAACAAGATTTTAGAAGAGCTCTCGAAGCTTCCGCCTATCACACGATATGAGGTGGAACCTCTTCCTGAAATCGATTATTCAAAAGTTAACAGCAAAGAAATCCGCATCAAAGTTTGTGACGGCGTTTACTTTGTTGAGTGCGACTGGTTATTAAAAGCCCTTCGTACTGTTAATTTTGATGACTACGACGGTCTTACCTTCTTCGAAAACGTGCTCCAGTCAAGCGGTGTTTACGAGAAACTCCGTGAAGCAGGTGTACAGGAAGGCGACACTGTTTCTATCTACGATATGGAATTTGAATTTGTTGAATAAGAGGGCTATATGAGCAATTTGTTGGATATAAATTCAGATATACACTCACTTTCTCCGTTGACACTAGCTTTTGTCGGCGATTCTGTGTACGATTTGCTTGTGCGACAGCACTTAGTAACTCTTGCTAACCGACCTGTAAAAGAGCTGAATTCTATGAAAGTCACTCTTGTAAATTGCAAAAGTCAGGCTGATGCGTCCAAGGTCATTATGGATGCACTTTCTGAAGACGAGCTCGATGTGTATAAACGCGGTAGAAATGTAAAAGTAAACACCCCATCAAAGCACTCGTCTATCGCTGATTATCATGCGGCTACGGGATTGGAGGCACTTTTCGGCTATCTTTACTTGTCGGGCAAAACCGACAGGATAAAAGAGCTGTTTATGCTGATACTTAATAGTAGCGAGGTGTAAAAGTGATGAAAAAAGCCTTAAATTTAACTATCGATATACTGATTATGCTTGTTGGCGCAGTGCTTTATGCTGTGTCAGTTAATATGTTCACTTCACCTAATAATATTGCTTTAGGTGGACTTACCGGTGTTAGCACGATTTTAAACTACCTTTTTTCACTACCGATAGGTGTTATGATTCTCGTGCTTAACATTCCGCTTTTTATCTGGGGAGCTATTGAAAACGGCAGAAAGTTTCTGACTAAAACAGTGATTGCTACAGTGTTTGTGTCTGTTGCAATTGACGTTATGGCGGCGTTACCGTGGCAATTTTACTACGAAGGCGATACGTTCTTAGCGTCTATATTCGGTGGTTTGCTGTCGGGATTGGGTCTTGCTCTCATTTTTTTCAGAGGCGGTACTACAGGCGGTACTGATATTATCGCGCGTAATATTCATAAGCACATTCCGCACATTTCAGTCGGCACATTTATCCTCATTTGTGACGCTGTTATTTTCGTAGCTGCAGCGATTGTATATAGGCATATCGAAAGTGCGCTGTACGCTGTTATCACTGTTTTTGTCAGCACGAAAGTTATCGATGCAGTGCTTTACGGCTTCTCGGGGGACAACGGCAAGCTGATGTTTATCATCACCGATAAATACGAAGAACTCTCCAAGGAGATTATCTCACGTATCGGTCGTGGTGTTACTTTACTTGACGCTCACGGAGCTTACAGCAACGATGAAAAGCAGGTGCTTTTGTGTGCGGTGCGTCCGTCACAGGTTCATAAGACAAAAACGCTCGTGCGTTCAGTCGACGAAAACGCGTTTATTGTAGTCACCACAGCGAATGCAATCAGCGGTAAAGGCTTTCAAAGCATAGAAAATCCTTGACAATTAAAATACTTGTGGTATAATTACTCTGTTATGTGTGGAAATCTGCGCATAACAGAGTTTTTTATTATTTTCCTTGCATCGAAAAATCGGTGCCAGATGTCCAGAAGGAGGTGCAACAAATGGCAGTAAAGGCTAACTATGAGACAGTCATGGTTATCTCAATGAAACAGGGTGAGGAAGGTATCCAGGCTCTTATTGAGAAATTCAAGGCTCTCATCGAGAAGCACGCTACACTGCAGAGCGTTGAGGAGTGGGGTAAGCGTAAGCTTGCATATCTCATCAACAAAGAGTCAGAAGGCTACTACGTTCTCATGAACTTTGAGTCAGAGGCAACTTTCCCTGCAGAGCTCGACCGTATCTACAAGATTACTGACGGTATCATGCGTTCTCTTATCATCAGAAAAGACGACGATGCTGAAGTAAAGGCCGAGGAAGCTAAGGAGGAAACTCCAGTTGCTGAAGAAGCAGCAGAATAATTAACGAATAATCACATTTCCGATTTTATCGGAGGACGAAAGGACGACACTTTATGTTAAACAGAGTTATTTTAATGGGCAGACTCGTATCTGACCCTGAGCTTAAGACTACTACAAGCGGTATCAGCGTTACATCATTCCGTATTGCTGTTGACCGCTCTTACGTTAAAGCAGGCGCTGAGCGTCAGGCTGATTTCTTTGACATCGTAGCATGGAGAAACACAGCGGAGTTTGTTTGCCGTAATTTTGGCAAAGGCTCTTTAATCGCTGTTGACGGCCAGCTTCAGTCAAGACAGTATCAGGCAAAGGACGGTAGCAATCGCACAGTTGTTGAGGTTGTTGCTGACAACGTATCGTTTACAGGTGAGCGTAGGGAACAGGGCGCTTCTTACTCACAGGTAAGAGACCCATATTCACAGGTTCCTGCCGCACCGTCATATTCTAACGGTTCTGTTGACGATTTCCAGGAAATGCCGCTCGACGACGACCTGCCATTCTAATCAAAACGCCGTATTCTGTTGCGTTTTGATGATTCCTAAATTTTGAAAGGAGTAATCACAATGGCTGATAGACCAAACAACCACAGAAAGCCACGTAGAAAAGTTTGTGGCTTCTGCGTTGATAAAGTTGAGAACATCGACTACAAAGATATCGCTAGACTTCGCCGCTATATGTCAGAGCGTGCAAAGATCTTACCTAGAAGAGTAACAGGCACATGTGCTGCTCACCAGAGAGCTCTTACAGTTGCAATCAAGCGTGCTCGTCACCTTGCTCTTCTCCCATACACATCTGATTGATTTTAATTTAATCTGTGTACTCAACGCCGAGGATAACCTCGGCGTTATTTTTTTTGCTCAAAATGAATGAAACCACATTCGCAATAAAAATATCAAAACTGCTTCTGAAGTTATTAAAAACAGACGTTGATTTTGCAACAATTACACAAAAACACTTCACATTTTTTACACTCGTTGACATATATAACAACGCAAAATTGCTTTTTATAAAAAACATCAACTCTAAAATTCTTTTTCAGAAACAAAACTTCTACTAATTGCACAAATAAGATAAAAAAACACATTAAATAAGCAACAAAATACACAAAAATGAACGCGTGATTTACTTATTTTTCTATTCTATTGACTGTATTTTCAGTATTTGGTATAATGTTAGCGTGAATAATTGTTGGGTAAGTACGCCCTTTTTGCAGTTGTTTACCTAAAAAAGCTATAAATGTACCCATTTTATGGCGTATACTTATCCTCCGAACGCTGGGAGATGCGAAGAACCTCCCTTGTGTAGAGGGAGGGGGACCGCGAAAAGCGGTTATGAGCAAGTCTTACCGCTCTTCGTTTAAGGTACACCATATTCGTATTTCACGGCTTTTATCTAAACTCCGGAGGTCAGACGGATAAAAAACTGTAAATCTTACTTACTCTCCATATCTCGAAAATTTAGAACTTATTTCAATATTTCCTAAGGAGGAGATAAAATGAAAACTAATTCAATTTCAAGAAGACTCGTTTCTATGCTTCTTGCATGCATCATGGTTTTATCTATGATGACAGTCGGCATGGTTGCAACTTCAGCGGCAAACACAGATGTCGCTCAGACAGGTGCTACTATTACTGGTGGTACAACTTTCTATCTGAATGCTAAGTTCTGGGACGCTTCTGATGCTACTGAGCGTTATGCTGCTTTTTTCTGTAACGGTTCATCTGGTGATAAATGGTATTCAGCATATGGTCCTAACAGCGATGGTTATTATTGGGTAACTGTTAATCCTGGCGAATCTAACGCTAATATTATTTGGTGTCGTATGAATGGCGCAAACACTACAAATAATTGGGACAACAAATGGAACCAAACAGGCGATTTGACATGGGACGGTACTAATAATCTGTTCACTATTTCTCAGTGGGATGGTCAGACAAGTGGCTGGTCAAAATATACACCTGCTGCTGAAGAAACAGATCCACCTTCAGAAGAGGAAACTACACCAACAGAGCCTTGGGATCCTGATGAGTTCACACAGATTTGTTTCCGTGATGACTCAAGTGATTCCATCGATGACAATTACGATACCAATATTTTCGTTTCTTTCGATAACGGCTCAACAAAAGAAGCAATGACAAAGACTGTCGATACAAAGTCTGGTCATGACATGTGGGTTATCGACAGACCTGAATCTGGTACAACTGTTAAGTTCTACGGTGTAAAAGCTACTGATAAGAAGTTTAGTGGCAATGCTTTATATACATGGTCTGCTTCATACAGCGGTTGCACAACCGGTCTTTACTGTGCTACAAGTACAAGCGCGGGTAAATGGGGCACTTCTGCTGAACCTTACGCAGTACCTGATTCCGATGATATCAACAATCTTTCATTTGGTATCTGGGCTGATACTCAGGGCAACGGCAACACATACGATTGCGTTGTTACTCGTAAGATTTCATCTTCTGAGTTCCATTTCTATCTGCCATCTAACATTCCTACACCTACAAAACTTTACACAAGTTTTGCTGATCTTACTATCGGAAGCACAAATGTAACTGATGGCACAGAAGTAACACTTGAAAATGGTAAATCATACTCAATGAGTTACAGACAGACTGAACAGGATTCTTCAAGTAAGTCTGCTACACTCAAAGTTTACAAAACACTCGATAGCACACCTGAAATCGATGGTATTGCTACACTTCATCTCCATACAAAGCGTCCACTCTTCACTGAGAAAGCGGAAGCTATGTCTGACGAGTATAAGGACTACAAAGAGATTGATACAAGTGGTACTTACTATATGTACGACGAGGACGGTGAGTGGGTTAACACACCTAAAACTGAAGACGATGGTTCTATCACAAATAGAACTAAGCTCAAGAAAATTAAAGGTCGTGGTAACTCAACATTCGAAGCTTCAATGAAGCTCTATGGTAAGTATGCTTACAACATCAACTTAGACGAAACAGTTGAGCTCATCGATGGCGCACAGAAGTCTAAGAAATGGTCTCTCCTTGCTAACAACGTTGACCATTCTATGATGCGTAACACATTTATCTACTCAGTAGCTGATGACCTCGGTCTTAAGTATGCTCCTGAGACATGTCTTGTAAACCTTTACAACAACGGTAACTTTATGGGTTTATATGTACTCGCAGAAAAAGTTGAGTATGGTAAGAACACTCTTATGAACGACGCAAAGAGCCTTGATAAATTACACGAAGATACATTTAACGATGAGGATGCTGACTTCGATTACGAAGACCATATCGAGAAAGCTTCAGGTAATCGCAACGGTGTTTCTTATCAGTACGCAAAGGGTACAGACTTTGAGTTTGATACTACAGCTCATGGTTATCAGGAATACAACTTCCTCCTCGAGTTCGAGTTAAAGAGCAGATACCAGGATGAGTACTCATGGTTCGTTTCTCCAAAGGGTCAGGCAGTAGTTGTAAAATATCCTGAGTTTGCTACTAAAAACGAGATGGAGTGGATTATCGACCAGTTCGTTGCTGTTGAAAATGAGGTGTATGAAAATGATTACAACACATATAAAAACCTCATCGATGTTGAATCATTCGCTAAGATGTACCTCATTCAGGAATTAACAAAGAACCTTGACGCTGCTTCAACTTCTTACTATATCCACAACGATACAAGCACAGGCAAGCTCGTTGCTTCTCCTGTATGGGACTACGACTGGTCTATGGGTTCATATTACAAGTATAAGCCTGTATACGGCGGTGGCAACAGTGATGCTCTTGATAATCCAAAATATTGGTTTGTTAAGAATAAGCCTATGAATACAGAACCATATAACACTCCTGATGGTCCTAACGATGTTTACAACTTCCAGGCTCAGCTTGCTCAGCAGTCAGATTTCTGGACAGTTTGTCAGAGCATCTGGACAAATGATATGTACGACATTCTCGATAACTATATCGATACTGACGCAACAGGTGCTGGTGACGGTGGTATCATTGTTGATGAGTGGCTCGAAAGATTCAAATCAGCTCTTGATATGAACTTTGCACGTTGGCATGGTTATGGCTCTAACGGTACAAGCGAAGACTGGGGTACTAAGAGAACTAGAGGCTATAAATACGGCTCTTACAATTTCACACCTGGTAACGCAAGCATCACAGGCACAACAGCTACTGATTCATGGGGCAATACAATCTACTACCTCAACGACTGGCTCAAATCCCGTCGTGAATGGATGAACAGTAACGGTCTTTACAACGCTTCGTTACTCGATCCGATTGAACTCAACTCAGTTACTATGAATGCTACACAGAACGGCAACACAGTAACAGTTAACGTTACTATCGATGCTACAAACAACGGCATTCAGATTCCTGATAACGAAAAGTTCTACGACCTCTATGTAGGTGGTACAAAGCAGGGTACTTATACAGCCGCAGATACTGCTACTGTTACTCTCGAAGAAAATAAAGAAACTAAGATTTACGTTGTAGGTTATGTACTTGACGAAGACGGTAACGTTGGCAAGACTATAGAAACTGAAAAACAGAAGTTCACATATGAGGTGACAGGTCCTGAGTACACGGTTTCTGATGTTGAATTTAAGGCTTTACAGTCTGATGATGAATCTAAAGTAGAAATCACACCATCAGCATCAGTTACTTGTGACGGTGCTGAAGTTTCAGCAGCTGAGAAACAGTACACAATCTACTTAAACGGCAAAGTTTATGTAACTAATACATTCGAGACACCTTCTGTTGATGTACTGCTTACTGATGGCATCGTAAACGAAATCTACATTGTAGTTTCTCCTGTTGCTGATGCTACAAAGCAAGGTACATCAATTACTGGGAAGTACTCATTCAACGTAGTTGCTGAAAAGGTAGAAGTAACACTTTACTTCAAGTCTTCTTCATCAGCTCGTTACATTCCTAATGTAACAGTTGGCGCTGAAACAGTTACTATGACAGCTTCTGGCAAAGAAATCGGTATGAACTCTTCACAGACACAGAAGTATTACTGGTACAAGGCTGACATCGAGATTGATAAGGATACAGCTACTAAGATTACATTCGCAAATGGTTACAATATGAGTGCTTCAGTAACACTCACTCTTAGTGCTGCGGATACTTTCTACTACGGTGTTGACAACCTCAACAACGGCACAACAGCAGTTGACCTCACTGGTGCTGACGACTACGTAAGAAACTTCACAAAGTCTGCTTCACACATGCTTACTAACGACCCTGTTGCTACTGGTGTTGCTACAACATCTATTGATGGTACAATCTACAAGATGGGTGACGCTGACGGTGATAACACAGTTTCTATCGTAGACGCAACTATGATTCAGATGGCACTTGCTGAGAAGACAGAGCTCGACGATGTTCACAGCAACCTCGCTGACTTCAACCTTGACAGCAACAACTCCGTCATGGACGCAACACTTGTACAGACATATCTCGTACAGTAAATTAACTTAATAATCGTAGGGGAGGGCACCTCGCCCTCCCACGATGAAAAACCATATATTTTATATATTATAATGTATGCGCGCACGCGTACGCGCGTGAGAGCGAACTATTGTAGGGGACGGCATCCTCGACGTCCCGAGTGCGCAAGCACTAAAAACGAGGGCACGCGAAAGCGGTGGTAAGGTGCATGACACTTTTGTGTTCGTACCGACAAAAACATTTTTGCTGTCTTATGTTTAACGCAGAAACCAAATGGAAAAACAAAAACATATTATTAAAACAGCAAATTTATATATAGCCTCCCTTCTTGTAGGGGACGGCGTCCTCGACGTCCCGAGTGCGTAAGCATAAGAACGTAGGGGGACCACGATTAGTGGTGGAGGGATTGTTAATCCCGATAAAACTCTCAGGCTTCTTTAGTAAAGGGAGCTGTCGGTGTCAGCCGACCGAGGGCTTGATTAGAGCAATTTTAATTGCTCAGAAAATTTGAAAATTTCGATTCATAACAAAAAATTTCAAAAGGAGGAAATCCTATGAAAACAATTTCATCTCGTTTTCTCAAGGGCGCGGTAGCAATCTTGCTCGCGGTGCTGATGGTCTTCGGTACCACCCTGACAGGCTTCGCCGCTGTCGTTGAAAACGCAGAGACAAAGGCAAATTCATCAGGTGGTCATATCTATTTTATTAAACCAGCTACATGGACTGGAAGTAAAGTGCAGTTTTGTATTGGTCATGGTAGTTATACATCCGCGTATGAAATGTCTAAACTTTCAGGAAATTTGTATTATTTAAATCTTAAAAATGCCAATGGTGGCAATTCATGGAATGGTAATACATATCATGCTGTAATTGCTAATAGCAGTAACTGGGGTTCTGGTAACTGGGGTAGTAGTAACTTAACTAACGCTACTAACTACACTACTGCTAATGGTGAGTATGGTTTTAATGATAATAATACATATTTAATTACTTGTACTAATACAGCTAAAGGTGCTACAATCACTACCTCATATAAAGCAAACAATAGTACACAGTACACTACTCTGAACTCAACTACTCAGACTGTATACAGTTATTCAACAACAGCTGGCGGTTCTACTTATACTGCTGACGCTGCTGCAGCTTCAACACTTTCAGTACAGACTAGACAGCTTACTGGTAACGGAACTATCGGCTCAGCTACAACTACATCAAAAACAGCTACAGCTACATCGGCTAACAGAAAAGCTGCACAGGGTTCTTCTGTAACAGTTACAGCAACAGCTGCTGCTGGTTATGTGTTCAAGGGTTGGTTTAGCTCAGCTACTTCAACAACAGCACTTTCAACTTCTTCATCATATACATATAATGCTGGTACAGGTAATACTAGTGTATATGCTAAGTTTGAAAAAGCTGGCTACTCATTCACAGTAACAGCTGGTGAGGGCGGTACTGTATCGTCAGACCCAGCTAGTGGTCCTGCAGCGTCTGCAGAAATCGAAGCTATACCAAACGATGGTTACGAATTTGCAGGTTGGGAAGTAACAGGCGGTTCTGTTCTTGATACTTCAGACCCAACAACAACATTTACTATCACAGCTGCTGACGCTGAAGCTCACGCTACATTTGAACGTCAGAATTACACAGTAACATTCAACGCTGATGGTGGTACTATTAACTCTGGTAACATAACAGGTTATACTTATGGTGATACAAAGACTCTTCCTACTAATGTAACAAGAACAGGTTACACTTTCCAGGGTTGGAAAGACGACGCTACTGGTTCTACAGTAACTTCTATTTCTGCTACTGACTTTGGTAACAAGTCTTACACAGCACAGTGGAAGATTAACACATACACAATTACTGTTAATCAGAACGCAGGCGGTACTACAACTCTCAATGGTACAGCAGGTACTGCTACATTTGATTACGGTACTAATGTAACAGTTGTTGTTACTCCTTCAATAAACTATAAGATTTCATCTATCAGCGGTGCTGTAACAAACGGTGAGTCTACTACTGCTGTAACAAAGACATTCACAGTAACTGATAACGCTACAATCAACGTTAACTTCGCTCTTGCAGGTTCATGTTCTGTACACTTCGATTCTAACGCTACTAAAGAGCTCGTTATCGGCGAAACATACACAAACGAAGCTTCTACAGACGATACATACTGTAAGGGTGACGGCTCTGTATCTTATGAATCAAACGACGAATCAGTTGCTACTGTTGATGAAAATGGTATAGTAACTGCTGTTAAGCCTGGTACAGCTACTATCACAGCTACATGTGAAACTGATACAACTGCTACAGCTTCATACGAAGTTCGCGTTTTAGCTCCTGTTCTTACATTCGACAATATTACTCTCAATGTAAACGGCACAGCTGACGCTGACGACTTCCGTGATGTTGCTAACGCTCCTAAAATTAACTACACAGTTTCATACACTGCTATCACTACTGGTGAAGTAAGAATTACAACTGCAGGTGCTATCACAGCTATGGCTCCTACAACAGGTGTTCAGGTTACTGCAAAAATCACTTGCGGTTCATGGTCTGATACTGTTACATTCCCTGTAGCAGTTAATACACCTACTCTTAACTTCAACCCTAAAGCTGTTAACCTCATCACAGGTCAGACAATGACAGACGCATTTGTTGCTTCTGCAACAGGTTATGCAGGCAGCGCACCAACAATCACAATTGAGTCAGAAGACACAAGCGTGATGACTCTTGAAAACAACAAGGGTACTGCAGTTGGCACAAATGGTAACGCCATTGCTTCTACAACAATTAAAGCTACATTTGTATTCAACGATTTTTACAAACCATACGCTACATCTAACGTAACAGTTTCTGCTCCTGTAGTAGAAGTTTCTGGCAATACTTCACCATCAGCTTCTCTCGAGTTTGGTGAAGGTGCTACTAACACTTCTGCAACATTTGATATTTCTACTAATGCAGATGTTTCAGAGGTTGAGCCTGATCCTGTAGAAGTATCTTCTGCTAATGCAAACGTAGCTACAGCTTCTATTGATGACGCTGGTAAGCTTACTATCACAGCTACAGGCGTTGGTACAACAAACGTTACTGTCACATTCCTCGGTGCAGAGCTTATTATCCCTGTAACTGTTACACAGTACGA
>JAZSFG010000084.1:0-1533 GCA_045532065.1 Ruminococcus sp.
TCAAGTGTACAGCTCTCATACAAAGGTGCGAAAGCATACGGCGTATCATCAATCATCTTCGCTGTTATGGAACTCGTATGCATCCTCCCGATTCTTTTATTAGTATTACTTGCATATTATATAGGGGAATCTACTCCTGTAGGGCTTCCGATTCCTCTTTTCTTAATCTCTCTGGCAAGCGTAGTGCTTTCAGGCGTATTATACTTCATCGACGGTATTGTAGCTTTAGGCTACCGCAAGCACATCAGAAATGTGACAAACAGCTACGCAGAAGGTCCGTATAACTACAGCAGTCCTGCAACATATCCGCAAGATATGTATCAGACACAGGAAAACGGCTTTTCTCAGCCACAGACAGAGCAGAGCGCATTCGATTCACAAACACAGCAGAATATAAATGCACCACAGTTTAACGATATGCCTGTTTACACTCCACCACAGGAACAAAACTCTGAGGCACTTTACTGTTGTCCACAGTGCGGTTCTGCATACAGTGAAAAAGACGTATTTTGCAATATATGCGGTACAAAACTTAAATAAACACAAAAAATTAAGCCCGACTTATGTCGGGCTTTTCTTTTACTTTATCAGAACTTTACAAATTCTTTTTCGATTTTTGAGTAGTCAAATGGACTGTCTGCCTTATAGAGCATAACGTACTTGCCACTACCCGATACAACACCCTTTAAATCCTGAAGACCTAAAACATTGTATTTACCGCCGTCAGCGATATCAGCATAGAGTTTCTCGGCTTCGTCAGGAGTAGCCTTTGTATCAAAAGCGTAAAACTCAACGAAGTTAGTTTTGTCTACGCTATATCTTACGCCCTTTTTAGCGCCAAGAACATCAGCCTGTGTTTCTGTAGGTTCACCTGTGATGAGCTGTAAGTCCTTTAAGTACTTTTGCATACCTGCAAAAGTCTTATCGTAATCTTTGATATCCACATCTTCAACCTTAACAGGTTTCTCTGTAGGTGTAGTTTCACCTGTGTTTCCGCCGCCCATACATGCTGTAAGAGAAACTGTCATAATTAATACAAGTAATATAGCAATAATTCTTTTCATAATCGTCCTCCGAAAAGTTGATAATGACATTATAAGACATTTTACTTTTGAAATCAAGAGTGATATAATTATATACAAATAGCAGACAACGAGGTGAATATATGAAACACATCTGCTCGCTTATGCGAAACGCAATCGACACATACAATATGATAGAAGAATCAGACAAAATCGCTGTCGGTGTATCGGGCGGTAAAGACAGCCTTGTGTTGCTGTACGGTCTTCACCTGTTGTCGCAATACTACCCGAAGAAGTTTTCGCTAGTCGCTGTGACTCTCGACCCGTGTTTTGAAAACAAAAACTCGGATTTCTCAGCTATTGAGAAGTTCTGTGCTGACAATCAAATCGAATACCACATTAAACGCACAGAGCTGTATAATGTCGTGTTTGTAGACAGACAAGAGAAGAATCCGTGCTCGCTGTGTGCTAGAATGCGAAGAGGAATTCTTCACGATATGGCAAAAGAGTA
>JAZSFG010000128.1:0-13649 GCA_045532065.1 Ruminococcus sp.
TGCGGCGATTCCTACACAGAGGAGATCCCCGCACTGGGCCACAGCTTCGTGGACGGAGCTTGTGAGCGCTGCGGGGCATTGGAAGTCACGCCGGGCGATGTCAATGGCGATGGCAAAATCAATGCCCGGGATGCCCGGCTGCTTCTGCGTTTCATTGCTGGCCTCACAGAATCCGGCGAAACGGACGAAAAAGCTGAGGTTGTCCCTAACCTTATGATTGGCTTCGGTATTGACGAAATTCAGGCTGAATATGTCGCTGAAATTAAACTGCGTCATTTAAATCGAGAGTATATCTTAAAACGTACGAAAGATATAGAAAAGCTTATCGAAGAAATCGCAGAACTCGAAGCTATTTTAGCTAGCAAAAGCCGAGTTAAAACGATTATCGTAAAAGAGCTTAAGGAAGTTGCCGAAAAATACGGAAAAGAGCGTAAATGCCCACTTCTCCATATTGATGATGCAGGTTCTGGTGAGGAGTACACCGAAGAGATTCCTGATTATCCTGTACACCTGTTCTTCACACGTGACGGCTACTTCAAGAAGATTACACCGCTTTCACTTCGTATGAGTGGTGAACAGAAGCTCAAAGAAAACGACGAAATTGTCACAACCGTAGAAACGACAAATAATTCAGACCTTCTGTTCTTTACAAACAAGTGTCAGGTTTATAAAGCGAAAGTACACGAGTTTGCTGACACAAAAGCCAGCGTTTATGGTGATTATATCCCTGCTAAACTCTCAATGGATGAGGGAGAGCAGGCTGTGTTTATGCTTAACACTAAGGATTACTCGGGTTACTTACTCTTTGCTTTCGAAAACGGTAAGGTTGCAAAAGTTGTGCTTAACGCATACTGGACAAAAACTAACCGCAAAAAGCTTATCAACGCTTATTCGGATAAATCGCCACTTTCAGGTATCGGTTACTGCGCTGTTGACTCTGAGTTTGTACTTACCGCTTCATCAGGACGTAAACTCTTACTCCATAGCGGTGCGATTAACCCTAAAAACTCTAAATCCACACAGGGCGTAGCGGTAATGAAGCTTAAGAAAGGCCATCGTGTAATGGAGATTAAGCTTTATATTGACGGCACTTTCGCAAAACCATCACGTTATCGCACCCGTACTTTACCTGCTCTTGGTGCTTTACCGAGCGAAGAGGACGAAGCTGAACAACTTTCTATAATTTAATTGATAAATAATACTTGCATTATAGAAATTTGTGTGTTATTATAGTGTAGTTAATTACGTATATATTACTTTTTTGAAAGGAAGATTAAATATGACAGTTTGGGGCTATATTTTAGGTGCTCTTTTGATCGTAGCTTCTTTGATTATGATTATCGTAATCATTCTTCAGGAAGGTAACCAGCAGGGCGTTGGCGTTGTTTCCGGCGGTGCTGATACTTTCTTTGCTAAGAACAAGGCTCGTTCTATCGACGCTATGCTCGCAAAAGCTACAAAGTGGGTTGCTTTTGGTTTCGTAGCAGTAGTTCTTGCACTCAACGTTATTGCTTACTTCGTAGCTAAGACTCCAGTAGCATAATTTTGAATACTTGACACATAAAATTGACTATCGGATTATTCCGATAGTCTTTTTTTATTTGGTGATATTATGTTGCTTTTATTTATAGTTTTTTTATCGTGTATCTTTGTATTTTCTGTTATCCATTATCTGTGCAAAATAAAAAAGCCCTTAAAAAGGGCTTTTTGGTCGGTTACTTCAGGACCGTTGGTTCTGATAATTTTAAATTTTCTAACATCTGTAACAGGTGTGTATATCCCTCTGTCACAGCTATCATTTGTAGTTTCTATGATACTCGGCATTCCCGGAGTAGCGCTGCTTACTATAATGCAGATTCTAGTGTAATTACAGCATAGAGTTCAAGTCATCCAGCGCATCTTCAACCAAGCTCTTGTTTTTCGTGAGCATAGCAATCATTACGTTGTACATAAGCTGTGGATTTTTATGGAAATTTTTTCTAACAATACGCGCAAGACTGATATCAGGAACGTAAAGCGAGAATTTCAGCAAATCCATATCTCCACCACAAATAGCACAGTGAACGTTGTAGCCGTTTTCGATTTTCTCAATGGTTACGACGTTTTCTTTTTCTATTCGTTCTTGTTCGAGTAGAGTGAGTGTGCATTCGAGTGCTTTTTCTTTAACAGTGAGGACGAGAGTGTCTTCGAGCTGCTTTGCGATAAGTTTTCCTGAGTCGCTTAGCTCGTAAAGTCGCTTTTCTTCGTCGTTAAATCTAAGGTTGTTGTGGTTAAATAAGTCGTCAAAACACGCACTGGACTCGAAATAATTAGCAAGACCTTTCTGCTGTAAAGCAGTAATAACCGTGTCTTTTCGCATAGGTACGTTAACCTTGTCGAACATATAACAGATAAGAGTACGTATTTCAGTTTTACTTCTGTCACCGCCTAAGCTGATGCCTTCATCAAAAGTATCAAATGCCATATTCACACCACCTTTTCTTATAAAATTATTATACCATATTTGTGTTAAAAGTCAAAAATATTTTATATCGAAAAATTAATAAATATTTAACTTAAATTTGTTTGACTGTCAATTTCACAGGTGATATACTTATCACAAGAGGTGATGAAAGGTATGACTATATTTTGGCTTGTTTTAGCTGTTGTTCTTGGAGTTGTTGAAGCGTGTACACCACAGCTTGTTTCTATATGGTTTTCTGTCGGAGCATTGTGTAGTTGTGTTACATCTTTGATAACAGAAAAAATTTATATCCAGATAATAGTTTTTGTTGTGGTTACTGTCGTTACACTTATTGTAACTCGACCGCTCGCAAAACGTTTAACAAAGACTGCAAAAGCACATACTAATTCTGATCGCTATATCGGAAAGACAGCTGTTGTAGTTACAGAAATAAATAATCTTTCCGCAGCAGGTCAGGTAAAGGTTGATAATTCCATCTGGAGTGCGAGAAGCACAGACAATGAAGTTATAACTAAAGACAGTAAAGTAGTAGTTAAAGCTATTGAAGGCGTTAAACTTATAGTAGAAAAAATATAATTTTTGGAGGTTATTATGGAATATGGATTAGGTTTTATTGTGTTTATTGCAATCTCTGTACTTGTTTTGATAATTATCATCAGAAATATCAAGATTGTACCACAAGCACACGCTTTTGTTATTGAGCGACTCGGTGCGTATTATAAGACATGGGGAACAGGTCTTCATATGAAGATTCCGTTTATCGACAGAGTATCAAAGAAAGTGTCATTAAAAGAGCAGGTTGTTGACTTCCCGCCACAGCCTGTTATCACTCGTGATAATGTTACTATGCAGATTGACACTGTTGTGTACTTCGAAATCACTGACCCTAAGCTTTACACTTACGGTGTTGAAAGACCACTCAGTGCTATTGAAAATCTCACAGCAACAACGCTTCGTAATATTATCGGTGACCTCGAACTTGACAGCACTCTCACATCCCGCGATACTATCAATGATAAAATCAGAATTATTCTTGACGAAGCAACTGATGCTTGGGGTATCAGAGTTATCCGTGTTGAGTTGAAGAACATTCTTCCACCTCGTGAAATTCAGGATGCGATGGAAAAACAGATGAAAGCTGAACGTGAGCGTAGAGCTCGTATCCTTGATGCAGAAGGTGAAAAGCGAAGCCAGATTCTTGTTGCTGAAGGTTTGAAAGAATCTGCAATCTTAAAGGCTGACGCTGTAAAAGAGTCAAAAATCAGAGAAGCTGAGGGTGAGGCTCAGGCTATCAGAGCGGTACAACAGGCTCACGCTGACGCTCTTAAAATGCTTAACGAAGCTGCACCAACCGATAAAGTTATCGCACTTAAGAGTCTTGAATCTGTACAGAAGATTGCTGACGGCAAAGCAACAAAGATTTTCATTCCGTCCGAGTTACAAGGCATTGCTACAATGGCTACAACATTCAAAGACGTTTTCAATACCGACGTGAACGAAGAAGAATAAAATAAAAGGGCTGTATGTTTTCATACAGCCCTTCTTTTTATGATATTGATATAACAGTATATCCCGCATCTTCAACAGCTTTCTTAAGTACTTCGTCGCTTACAACACCCTGTACTGTAGCTGATTTACTGTCTAAATCAACTGTTGCACTTACGTTTTCGAGTGCGTTTAGAGCTTTTTCTACGTGTGCTTTGCACATAGGGCACATCATACCCTCGATGATAATTGTTTTCATATTTTTCTTTGTCTCCTTGTACTTGAATTTTGGTTTAAAAAGTTTGAGCCTTAAAGCGTTTGATACAACGCAAATAGAGCTTAAGCTCATCGCTATTGTGCCGAACATCGGTTGCATTCTGATATGAAAAGCAGGGTAGAGCACACCAGCCGCAACAGGAATGAAGATAACATTGTAAATAAATGCCCAGAAGAGATTCTCTTTTATGTTTTTGAGAGTCTTTTTGCTTAGCTCTACGGCTGTAACTATGTCAGTAAGGTCACTCCTGGTTAGGATTATGTCCGCACTATCAATTGCGATATCAGTACCTGCACCAATTGCTATTCCGACGTCTGAACTAATCAGCGCCGGTGAGTCGTTGATACCATCACCGACCATAACAGTAACGCCTTCGTTTTTTAGCTCACTTACAATCTTTTCCTTATCTTGAGGCATAAGCTTCGAGTAAACATGAGTTATGCCCGTTTGTTCTTTTACATACTGCGCACTGCTTTCGTTGTCGCCCGTGAGCATATATGTTGTAATTCCCATCTCGTTGAGCTTTTCGATTGCGAATTTGCTGCTATCTTTAATCTTATCGCTGACGAGTATCAGACCGATTGTTTCGTCGTTTTTGCTGATGTACAGTTGAGTGAATCCGTCACCGTTAAATGAAAACTCTGTACAGCTAGGATTTGCAAAATCGTTATTTCCGATTTTATAAACATCATTGTTTATTTTACCACAAAGACCTTTTGAAATAACACTTTCGAAATTCTCAACCTCGTAGTAATCGTCATTTTTGTATGCACTCATAATTGAGTAGGCGAGAGGATGAAGTGACATTTTTTCGATACTAGCCGCGATTTTTAATAGTTCGTTAGTATCTGTGCCGTTTGCTGTCAGAATTTGTGAAACCTGCGGTTTACCTTCGGTTATAGTGCCTGTTTTGTCGAAAACGATGTTTTTCGCTTTACTTAAAACTTCTAGCGATTGTGACGATTTAATTAGTATCGAGTTACTTGCGGCTACACCAGTTGCGACCATAATTGCTGTCGGAGTGGCTAGTCCCAAAGCACACGGACACGAGATAACTAAAACAGCTATGCCGAATGATAATGCAGTCGAAAAGTCATTTTGCGTAAAATTCCACACAGCGGTTGTGATTATTGCCACAGCAATAATAGCGGGTACGAAAAACTTGCTCACAGTATCTGCTACTTTGGCGATTGGCGCCTTAGATGAAGCCGCTTCTTCGACTAATGCGATAATTTTAGAAAGAGTAGTATCGCCTTTTACTTTTTCAGCTCTAACTTTTATATATCCGCCTGATAAAGTTGTACCGCAGAAAACCTCATCATCTATATTTTTTTCAAGCGGCATACTTTCACCCGTGAGAGCTGATTCGTCTGTAAAACCGTTGCCTGAAATAACAACTCCATCAACAGGGATTCGCTCACCACTTCTGATGATTACGACATCTGAAACCTCGACTTTCTCTGTAGGGATAATAATTTCCGCTCCATCTCTCAGAACAGTCGTTTTGTCAGGTGAGAGCTCAATGAGCTTTGAGATAGCCTCAGTAGTTTTTGCTTTTGAGCGTGACTCAAAGTATTTGCCTATTGAGACAAAAGTCAGAATCATTGCAGCTGACTCAAAATACAGATTATGGATGTAGTTTTCATTTGTGAATATTACGGCTACGCTGTATAAAATCGAGGCGCACGCGCCGAGTGCAATCAGCGTGTCCATATTTGGTGATAACCTAAACAACGCAATAAAACCGCTTGTAAAATACTTGAAATTAAGCGCGACGATAATTGCTGTCAATATAATTTGTATCGTAACTGAAAATATCGGCTCGATATGAAGAGAGAACATATGTCCCATAGCAACGACCATAAGAGGTATAAGAAGAGTAAATGAGATAATAAGTTTTATTAGTTTTATGTCGGCTTTTTTCTTTGCTTTTTCTTCTTTCTCAATATGAACCTGCGCTGAGTATCCTGCATCCTTGACCGCTTTTATAATTTTATCTTCGCTTAATTTTGAGTTGTCAAAAGATACAACCATTGAGTTGTTAAGTAAGTTTACATTAACGCTGTCTATATCTAGTTTAGATACGCTTTTTTCAACGTGCGATACACACGCCGAACACGACATACCAGCTACATCGAATTTAACTTTTTTCATTTATTCCTCCTGTTAAATTCAAAACTTATCTATAATAATTTTATCATAATAAGTTTAGTTGTCAATAAAATATAAAGCAAAAAGGGTGCCGATTACGACACCCTTTTCTAGTATTATTCAGCTTGCACATTTAAGTTGTAAACGCAGTTTATCCGAAATCATAGCGATAAATTCGCTGTTTGTAGGCTTGCCTCTGCTTCCTTGTATAGTGTATCCGAAGTAAGAGTTAAGCACCTCGACATCGCCTCTATCCCACGCAACTTCAATAGCGTGTCTTATTGCTCTTTCTACTCTCGAGCTTGTAGTCGAGTACTTTTTGGCAACAGAAGGATATAGCTGTTTTGTAACAGCGTTGATGATATCCGGCTGCTCGATACACATAATTATAGAATCTCTTAAATAATGATAACCTTTAATATGAGCAGGTACACCGATTTGGTGCAGAATCTGAGTAACTTTCACTTCGATTGAGTAACTATCATTAGAAGCATTCAAAATACCGCCTTTTTGTGTTACACCTGTGCTTTTGTGAAGCTTTAATATGCTTTGTGCTAATTCATTTAAGTTAAATGGTTTTAATACAAAGTATGATGCTCCACAACTCATAACCTCACGCGCAAGCATCGGAGAGTCAAACGTAGAGTAAACGATAAACATTGGTGTTTTTGCTAACTGCTTCTGTTTCACTGTACGAATTACTCCGATAGCGTCGATTCTCGTCATAAATAAATCCATCATTACTACATCAGGAAGGCAAGAGCAGATTTTTGCGATAAGCTCTTCGCCGTCTTTGTTACAAAAAGATGTAAGTATACCATGGTTTAAAAATGCACTTTGAGTTTCTTGTGTTGCTTCGTTGCTGTCGTGGGTCATAATCAAATTGATTTTCTCGTTCATTTTTTCATCTCCAAAAATTAAGTTGTGAGATAATACTACCATAAATTGGTAAGAATAGCAATAGGTAACACAAAAATATTTTAAAAATTTAAGAAATCTTTAATTTTTACACGATTCGTTTATTGAACTTTGGAACTAAAGCGTTGTTTTGGAGCATATTAGAGATGGATATGCCGTAACCTTTCTCAGGATTGTTAATAAAAACATGTGTCACAGCTCCTACTAACTTTTTGTCTTGTATGATAGGGGAGCCCGACATTCCCTGTACTATTCCACCTGTTTTTTCAAGCAGTTCTTCGTCTGTAACTCTGATTATCATATTCTGACCACTCGTTTTGTTTAAATTTAATTTTTCTATCTCAATTTCATATTCTTTCATTTCCTGTCCGTTAATTGTAGTTACTATAGTTGCTTTTCCACACTTGATTTCTTCTTCTTTCGCAACTTTTACTGTTCGTTTGTTGGTCAGTTTGTCATATACACCATATATTCCGTAATCATTGTTGACTTTAATTTCACCGATTTTCTCAGAGTCGAAGTATCCGTTTAAGCCGCCTACGCTGTTTGCGTCCGCTTTCTGATAACTGTTAATGGTCGCACTCAGAATTTCACCATCCCGAATTGGCAGTAGCATCGCGGTGTCTTTGTCGCATATTCCGTGACCGAGTGCGCCGAAAGTCTTACTGCTTTTGTCGAAGTAGGTTATTGTGCCTATTCCTGCAGTGGAATCTCTTACCCACATACCTGCGGCGTATAAATTGCTCTCATCTTTAATTGGTGTCAGGATTTTAGTCAGAGTCTTTTCACCTCGAGTTAAAGTTATTTCTATTGTCTCACCGTCTGAGTTTTCAATAATCTCCTTTAACTGTTCGTTTGATGTGATGGCCTCGTTATCAGCTTTAGTGATAATGTCGTTTATTTTTATACCTGCTTTTTTGGCGGGAGTATTATCACCGTTTATTTTGATAACAACTACGCCGTTTGTGAATATCTTCAGTCCGAAAGGCATTCCGCCTAAAACGACTTCATTCGGATAAACTGTCTGTGCGTTTACGCTAATAATACTAAAGTAAAATACTAATAATAATATAATGGCAACTGTTTTTGATTTTTTTAGTGCATGCAATTCATCACCGTCCTTTTCTGTTGCCACTATTATTTTGAGCAGATATATCTCCGTTTAATTTGGAAAACAAATTCTATAAAAATATTATTACTATGTATTGTCCAAAAAAGTCGATATTTAATTGAAAATTACCTTTATTATGATATAATGTAAGAAAACGAAAAGGTGGTGGAAGAATGAAGATTAATATGCCTGATGATGCTAAACTTATAATCAGTACGTTAGAAGATAACGGTTTTGAATGTTTTGCAGTAGGCGGATGCGTTCGTGACAGTATTTTAGAAAAAACTGTAAACGATTGGGATTTTACAACAAGTGCCACACCTGACGAAATTTTAAAATCTTTTGATTCTTACACTACGGTTGATATAGGGAAGAAGTACGGCACTATCTGTGTGGTTGTTAACGGTAAAAACTACGAGATAACTACATATCGTACTGAAGATAACTATACCGATTCGCGTCATCCTGATTCCATTTCTTTTTCTAAAAATCTTCTGGACGATTTGTCGCGCAGAGATTTTACAGTTAATGCGATGGCGTATAACGATAATACAGGTTTAGTTGACGAATACGGCGGTATTGATGATTTAGAACTCGGTGTAATACGTTGTATTGGTGAACCGGATGTCAGGTTTTCTGAGGATGCTCTGCGTATACTGCGTGCACTTCGTTTTGCGTCTGTGTATGGCTTTTCGATTGAGAGTAAAACCTCGGAATCTATCCTTAAAAACAGAAGCAACCTCTCTTTAGTTGCACCTGAACGTATAAATAAAGAGTTTTCAAAGCTTCTCTGCGGTGAATCTGTCGATTTTATCCTGCGTCGGTACAAAGATGTTATCGCGGTGTTTATTCCTGAAATTACTTGTATGTTCGGTTTTGACCAGAACAATAAACACCACAATAAAGATTTGTGGAGACATACGGTTGCGGCTGTGAAGAATGCTTCGCCTGATGAAATTTTGCGTACGACTTTACTTTTGCACGATATTGGTAAACCAATGACTGTCCAAAAAGACAGTTTAGGAGTTTCGCATTTTCCTGAACACCAGAAACTATCAGCAGCAATGGCGGATACTATTTTAAAGAGGCTGAGATACCCGTCGTATTATCTTAGTGATGTTAAAATTTTAATAGAGCACCACGATTTAAGATTTGAGCCTGATAAAGCTCAGATAAAAAAATATATGCGCGACCTGGGATCTGATATTGTTTCGCAGTTACTTGCTGTTCAACGCGCTGATATCCTCGCTCAGTCTTCTTATAGGCGAAGCGAAAAGCTTTCTAATCTTGATGAAGTTTTAACGCTTTATCTTCAGATTTTAGAAAAAGACGAGTGCTACTCACTTGCTGATTTAGCAGTAAACGGAAAAGATATAATTCATCTAGGAGTAGGTAGTGGCGAAAAAATAGGCGAGATACTCAGCACTCTCCTTGACAAAGTTATCGACTGTGAGCTTAATAACGAAAAGGAAGAGCTCATTGCGTTTGCTTTAACTCTTATTTAAACAGGTCTGGTTTTACAGGCCTGTTTTTTGCAATATATAGAAATTCAAATTTCATATTTTTATTAAAAGCTGTATATTATTGAACAAAAATTATTGAAAAATGCAAGATGATATGATAAAATGAAGTGATATGTTTTGCGAGGTAATATATATGGTTTCTAATCTTTTAGTCAGAATCGATATGGCACGCGACAAGTTTTCAAAAGGTCAGCGACGTATCGCTAATTTTATAGAGGAACACTACGACGAAGCAGCGTTTATGACAGCCGCTAAACTCGGCGAGATTGTCGGCGTTTCCGAGAGTACTGTTGTTCGTTTTGCGACCGAAATCGGTTATTCGGGTTATCCGTCATTACAGAAAGCGATGCAGGAGATGATCAGAGATAAGCTGACATCTATCCAGCGTATTGAAGTTACAACAGGTAGAATCGGTGAGAAAGATGTTCTCGATAGTGTGCTTAATCAGGATATTGATAAAATTAAGCGTACTATTGAAGAAATTTCACGTGAGGATTTCAACCATGCTGTTGACGCTATTATTAACGCTGAACACATTTATATTTTCGGTGTAAAGTCTGCGTCTTATATCGCGAGTTTCTTCGGATACTACCTTGATTTGATGTTTGGTAATGTTATTATGCTGAACACAACAAGCAAAACTACTAACTACGAAAAACTTTTCCGTATTACCGAAAAAGACGTCATGATTGGTATCAGCTTTCCTCGTTACAGCACTATGGCGGTTGATGCGATGAATTTCGCTAAAGAGCGTGGGGCACATGTTGTAGCGATTACTGATAGTATGGTGTCACCGCTTGTATCGGCTGCGGATTCTATCCTTATCGCACGAAGCGATATTGCTTCTATCGTTGACTCGCTTGTTGCACCTCTTAGTCTTATTAACGCACTCATCGTTGCGATGGTTATTAAGCGCAAGGATGATGTGAAAGAAACTTTCTCAAAACTTGAACAGGTGTGGCTTGAACACAGTATTTACGCATCTAACAGCGTTGAGGATGAACAAAATGAAAAATAAAAAAGTTATTGTCATCGGTGGTGGTGCAGCGGGTATGATGGCTGCAGGTGTAGCCGCACAGAACTCAGCCGATGTTTTACTTATAGAAAAGAACGAGAAAACAGGTCGTAAGCTTCTAATAACAGGAAAAGGCAGATGCAACATCACTAATTTCTGCGACAACGATGAGTTTATCTCTAATATTCCGACTAATCCTCGTTTTATGTACAGCGCTATTAATGCTTTTTGTACATACGACACTGTTGCTTTTTTCGAAGAGCTCTCAGTTGCAACTAAGGTCGAGCGTGGAAACCGCGTTTTTCCTGTGTCAGATAAAGCGATGGATGTTTGTGATGCTTTGAGACGCTTTGTACTTGATAATGGAGCAGAAATTGTTACAGATACTGTAAAAGCTCTTGTAATGAAAAACAACGAGCTTGTCGGAGTGAAAACAGAAAAAACTACGTATTATGCTGACTCTGTTGTTATCGCAACAGGCGGTAAAAGTTACCCGAAAACAGGCTCCACAGGCGATGGTTATACGTTTGCGAAAAGTGTAGGTCACACCGTGAAAAAGCCTACTGCTTCCCTTGTGCCTTTAGAGAGCGATGACGAGTGTTGTAAAGAGCTGCAAGGATTAGGCTTAAAAAACGTAAGCGTTTCTGTAGTTGATGAAAATTCGAAAAAAGAAGTATATTCTGATTTTGGCGAACTTTTATTTACACATTTCGGTTTGTCGGGACCGACTATTCTGTCAGCTTCATCACATATGCGTGATATTGAGTCAAAAACTTACACGGTACATATTGACTTAAAGCCAGCACTTAGTTATGATACTCTTGATGCCCGACTGCTGAAGGATTTTTCAAAAAATCTGAACAAGGACATCTGCAACTCCTTAGGCGAGCTGCTACCTAAAAGTATGATTCCGGTTATTCTTAGAAAAAGCTTAATTGACCCGCATACAAAGTGTAATACGATTACTGTAAAACAGCGTCACATGATGCTTGATAATCTGAAGGATTTCACAGTTTCTGTTAAGGGTTTTCGTCCGATTGATGAAGCTATTATCACCTGTGGCGGTGTCTGTGTTTCAGAGATAGACCCGAAGACCATGCGCAGTAAAATTGTACCTAATCTTTACTTTGCGGGTGAAGTTATCGACGTTGATGCATACACGGGCGGTTTTAATCTGCAAATTGCTTTTTCAACCGGTTATCTCTCGGGACTAAACTCTGCGTTATGAAAATTATTATAAAGGAAGTATTGTTATGAACATTGCTATCGCTATCGACGGACCTGCAGGAGCAGGTAAATCCACTATCGCAAAACTCGCAGCTAAAGAGCTGTCTTTTATTTATATTGATACTGGCGCACTTTATCGTGCCATCGGACTTTACGTTTATCGCAACGGCGTAGGCTCAAAAGATGTTGAAAAAATTCTTCCTATGCTTGAAGAAATCAACGTAACCCTTGATTTTAACGATAAGGGAGAGCAGATTGTGCTGTTGAACGGCGAGGATGTAAGCTCCCTTATCCGTACCCCTGAGATTTCTATGTACGCTTCCGACGTTTCTGCTATTCCTCAGGTGCGTGCATTTCTGCTTGATTTACAGCGCAATATGGCTAAAACAAACAATGTTATTATGGACGGCCGTGATATCGGAACAGTTGTTTTACCTGACGCTAAAATCAAGATTTTTCTCACTGCTTCTGCTGAAATCAGAGCAAAACGCAGATACGACGAGCTTATTGAAAAAGGTATGGACGTTAAATATGATGATGTCCTCCAGGATGTAATAACTCGTGACTACAACGACTCACATCGTGAGGTTGCACCACTTAAACCAGCAGATGACAGCATCTATGTTGACACTTCGAACCTTGATTTAGAGCAGTCAGTACAAAAACTCATATCCATTATGAAGGAGAATATGTGATATGAAATTTAAACCACGTTTTTATTCATTTTTGAGATTTATTTTAACTCCGTTTTTAAAGTTGATTTTTCATGCTAAACACATCAACGCACACAACCTTCCTCGAGAGGGTGCGTATATTATTGCGTCTAACCATGTTTCCGCAGTTGACCCTATAGTTATCGCGATAGGTCAGAAACACCGTTATGTCCATTTTATGGCGAAAGCAGAGCTTTTTGAAAAGAAGTTTTTAAACTGGTTTTTCCATTCTATCGGTTGCTTCCCTGTAGAACGCGGTAAAAAGGACTTGTCTTCAGTTAAACACTTTGAAAAGGTAGTTGAAGACGGCGAAGTTATGGGTATTTTTATTGAGGGTACTCGTTCTAAAACTGGCGAATTCTTAAAGCCTAAGAACGGAGCTTCTTTAATCGCTTACCATACACAGACTCCTGTTATTCCTGTGTGTATCACGATGGTTGGCAAAAAAAGAGTGTGCCATTTCGGTGAACCGATTTCTTTAGAAGAACTTGGTTTTGAAAAAGGTGGCGCTAGGGAATATCGCGAAGCTTCCCGTATCATTATGGAAAAAATCGCAGAACTTCGAGAGCAGGATTTATCATGAGTATCACTGTAGCAAAAACAGCGGGCTTTTGTTTTGGCGTTAACCGTGCTGTTGAAATCGTAAATTCTCTTGCTGAGTCGGATAAAAAGGTCTGTACCTTAGGTCCGATTATTCATAATAAAGAGATGGTACAGGAACTTGCTCAAAAAGGCGTCTTCTCAATTGATGATATAAAAGAAGCT
>JAZSFG010000022.1:0-2386 GCA_045532065.1 Ruminococcus sp.
ATATATTCCACTTATGGTTAAATTTATAAAATTAATCTTTCGTGAAAAAGGAAGATAAGCAGTTGCAATGAAAAAGACGTAACACCTATAAGCACATCAGTAACAGAACCTATAGCAAAAACATCAGTAACAACAGTGACGTCAGCAGAAGAAGTTATTGAAACAACTGCAATATCTTCAACCGCAGTTTGGACAGAAACAGTGACAGAAGCGGTTGTTGCAGTGACAACTGTCACTGCTCTCCAAACAGAAACACCAAAAGTTGAGGTTAAAACACCCGAGTTTTATGAAACAACAGAACCTACGGAGATTATTACAGAATCCACTGTTATTACTGACGATACTAAGCTTACCCACAAACAGTTCTCTACTGAAGAAAATATGCAAAGGCTTACATCCGAGCTGAATGTTCACTATGAAAAAACAGGCATGACCTTAGACCCCACACTAAACAAGCACAACACCGGTTGGATGTTTACATATCAGGGAGAGATAGATAAAACAGCAGTCAGGTCATATAACGAACATTGGGACAGGATAGTGGTTGGTATGGATGAGCAGATAGAAGCTTTTCTGGCAATGTCAGGTGCAACATATACTGATTTAAGATTTTACTACTATGCTGAGTTGCAACCCGATAATGAATACCACATATATTTCTGCTATCAATAAATATCAAAAAACAAGGTGCAGGTATTACGCCTGCACCTTGTTTTTTTAGGTATACTGTTATTAGATTTTAAGTTACTTTTCTATATCAAAAGTAAGGCTGCGGTTACCCGTGTATACCAAGTTTATAACCTGAGTTTCAGTGGAATTATCTGCGTAGGTAACGGTTACTGTAAGTTTAGCATCGTCAAGCATTTTCTGCTGAATCTTTTCTTCCAATTTTGAATATCGCTCGTAAGAACTTTCTTCGTTTCGATTTTCAATCTGTCCGATTTCTTTAACCCAGGCTGAAACTTCAGAATCGTTATGGTCGCTTTCGATTATAATATCAATATGATTAGTTGGGAGCAGATTCTCTTCCTCTCCTGAACTCACCTTGCTATTATATCTGAATCCATCACAGGGCCACAGCAAATAGGGTGCATACTCACGCAACTCATCAAAGCTGTACTGAGAATTATTGAGGGTTTCTCTTTTATCATAATCCGTAAGAACAGAATCAATGTAAGCAGTACTGTTCAGATAGTCTGCGTTGTTATCGGTTGGACTGAGTACAAAATAAACACCTTTTTTATTTGATTCAAATTCGTTTGATTTAATATTTTCTCCTTTTACAGCTAAATCTTCCATATGATAGTAAGCGAAGTAATCTTTGAATCCGTCTTTGGTTAGTACGCCACCATCACTTTCCATGAAGAAGCCTGTCATTGCACTTTCTGTATATCCGCCTATGGTTGCATGTGTTGTATTGGCTTTATCGTTTGTTGAGAAAAGCTCTGATTCATCTGAAGTAGCAGCTGCGGAAACACTAAGTACAAACCAGTTTTCAGGTTTTTCTGTGTTACCAAAGCCAACAAAACCTACGCCAACAAATAAAGCAATCACCAACACAGCGGCAATGCCTTTAACCCAGAAGTGTTTTTTAGTCTTTGTATTTTCCTTTTTCATAGCTTCGCATGTCTGATACATCTTTGCGGTAATCAGACTTTTCTGCAGGGGTGTAAGCGATAAACGGCTATTCTCTGATTTGTACTGATTAACATCAAAATTATCAGCCATTTTGATTCTCCTTTTCAATTAGATTTTTAAGCTTTTCGCGTCCTCTGAGAAGCCTTAGCTTTACTGCAGATTGAGAAATACCAAGTGCTTCTGCAATCTCCGAAATTTTCATTTCTTCATAATAAAACAGGTGAATTGCAATTGAGTATTTCTCAGGTAGTTTCCATACGAGCTTTGTGATTTCTAAATCCTCGTCAGGTATGTATGAATAACTTCGTTCTTTGATATCATCAAAGCTAATAACCTCGTGTAAAGTTTTGGTTCTCATAAATGACCTTGAGCAGTTTACGGCAACTCTTATTAACCACGCCTTCAAGTGTTCTCTATCTTTGATTTTTTCGTAGTTTTTAACCAATCTGATAAACACCTCTTGAGAAATATCAAAGGAGTCATGGGGGTTGTGGGTAATATTAAGAGCTACCCTGTATACTGTGTCGGAGTAAGTGTTTACTGCATAATTGATAAAATTTTCAGCGCTGATATTTTTATCCATTATTTTACCTCCTTCACTAATAACACTCTGCAAAGTTTGAAAAAGTTACAATAATACTCAATATTTTATCATATGTTTTTTGAAAACAAAAACAAGGTGCAGGCATTTCGCTTGCACCTTGTTTTATATTGCTTGTGTATTCATAACCACTTTGTAAGCACTTCT
>JAZSFG010000020.1:0-12175 GCA_045532065.1 Ruminococcus sp.
CGGCATTAAAATTCCTGTATTTGTGTACAAGCTTACGTCTTAACACAAAGAGGTAAATAAAGCCTGCTATCGCGAAAACAAGCACTGTGATAAGAGTGATTAGTAAGGCTGAAGTAAAGGATTTTGTGGTGTTGAGATTTGTAAAAATCAACGGCAAAAATCCGAGTAAGTACGCGCCGATTGCTAAAAGTGCAACGAACATCGTCTTGCGTTTTGTCATACGCTGTGCAACAGTACGACGGATATCCTTTTCAGCTTCTTGTATCTGTTCGTTGAATTTTTTTACATTGAATAAATGTGTTGTAGATGTATCGACCATCTTCTGTTCTTCTTCGTATAGATGGATTTTTACATCTTCTAACTGATTTTCAGACAACAAAAGTGTTCTGTCGTCAGTAATCTTGTTATTTTTGTGCAAACCTTCTGTCACAGCAGTTTTAAGCGCACGTTTAGGCTCACGCAGGTATCTCACGAATTTCTTCATAATACCGCGGTACTGTACATTCCACGAGCTTTCTTCGTCCTCAGGACAATCGGTCGAGAGTCCGAGGTCTTTATACTGAGCGTAAAGCTCGTTTCTCTTAAGCTCGTTGGTGATTTTCACAGGAATCTGAATATCAGACTCGAAAAGTCTGTGTGCTGTACGGTCATCAACAGGCACGGCTTTTTCTGCGTCAACCTGCTGTTCGAGCTCGTGTAAATAAAGCTCTGTTGCTTTAAGTTTACTTAAATAGCCCTCGCAGATTCTCGATACAATTGATTTATCAAAATCGATATGAGCTCTGTAAACATGGTTTGCTGTAATGAAACCTTTCGGAAGTTCGTTGTTACAAAAAAGCAGTAACAGACATAACAATTTTATCTGGTCAAAACGGTACTTCTTGTTGTCTTGTGGCAGGATATCAAACAAAACAAATTTGAGACTTTCGTTGTACATATTAAACTGTGCAAAACGTGTATACGAATTCTCGTCCTTTTTCTTCCATTTTGTATCCTGTTCTAAGATTTCGAAGTTGAATGTTCTAGGAGAAAGACAAATTACTTCTGTAGGTAATTTATCTTTCATAGAAAAGCGTGCAGCGATTGTTCTCAAGAGCTTTGCTTTCTTTGTGTTCTCGATAAGACACTCGGAGTACTCCGGGTCATAAAAACTCGGGTCATTACCGATGAGCTTAATAAATTCGAGAATCTGGGCTTTCGGAATAATCCCCAGAATTTCTTCAGAGTTACCACTCTTTAAAATTGAAAGCAATTTATCTATATCGTCCTCACAGACGAATTTAAGAAGTGCTTCTCGCTGGAACCTTTCAATTTTCATAGCTACTTCATAACAGTTGATTTGTGCAAGCTGGTTTTTCAGCATAAACTCGCTGATTTCCATCTCGTCGTTGATAACGGCTTCATAATCGTCGTTATCAACGACTAAAGTTTTGAATTCAGAGAGCTTTGTCAAACCCGTTGTAAGCTTCACAAGCGGGTTTGCGCTCGCTTTTTCGTAGGAATGGATTCTGCATTTTCTACGGTTTTTGTAGAATTCCCAGTTTCTCTCGACGTCTGAATAAAAAGGTTCGCTATAGCCTGTAAAATCAAACGGGTTGAGCTTGTGGATATCTTCGTTGTAGAGAATGACAGCGCGCCACTCTTCACGAAATTCTATGATGTCGTATAAATCAGGCACCATATTCTCTAAAGTGTCGCCGTATTTATTCCACTCACAAAATACAACTTTCTCATTATCAAGTAACGGTCCAAAAAACATTTTAGTTTCTTCGAAGAGTTTTATAGTTTCTTTTTCGGCAAATAATACCGTGAACATAAAACAACCTCCCCTTAAAAACTTGGTTTAGAATTACTTGATAAGCTTACGAAGTTCGTCAATTTTCTGATCAAACTGATAAATCTGTAAAGCCTTGATCTTGTTGCTGACTTTACGGAATACCATGTTAACAACACGGTTGTCGGTAATAATAGCATCCTTGCTACTGATTTCCTTGTACTTTTTGAAGTTATCAATAAAGAGTCTGAACTGTGTTTCAAGACGGGATGCAAGCAACGGATCAATGTCTTTTTCCTGCTCGTACTTTCTGACTTCCTTCTCTAAAACAGAGATAACGCTGTCGATCATAATTGAAAGCTCGTTATCGTCCATCATAGAACGTGGAAGTGAGTTGTAGTAAGCAAGCGGAATCTCGAAGATACTTGTCGGAGCGTCGTGACCGTCGCCAATCTTGAAGCTTTCTGTATCTTTAAAGAATGCACTTTCATTATATCTGCGGTTAGAGTTGATGTCGTACTCACATCTGTCTTTCTGCATCTCTAAAATCTTGTTTACAGAAGCTCTGTCTCTATAAAGTGCGTCGAGCACTTCGTAGAACTCATCACACTCAGTACCGTTAGATACAACAAGTGATGTTCTGTCACCTTCAGTGTCTTCGAGAGCAAAGATACGTTTCTGTGAATCATACTTTGATGACGGATGAGTGATAATCATACCGTGTACAACACCGTAAACGAGTGCAGAATGAATCTTAACCATATGCTTATAGTTAGCGTCAAGTGAAATCTCTGGCATTTCTGTCAGTGAATCCCAACGCTTGTCGATATGAAGTGAAATTGTAGAGCTCTTTGTGGAGTCCGGACCAATGTCCTTGATGTACTCGTGGTAAGCCTGATAGTAGATACCTGCTTCTTCGTTGTACTGAGCATCTGTACCGTTTTCTTCAGGACACTTGAAACGAGAAATCATATCAGGAGTGATGTTATAAAGAGCGTTGAAGAAGTGCATATCGTATCTTGAAACTGTATCAGTTGATGTAGCACCAATCTTGAATGGCTCTACCATCTTAGCGATGCTGATATCTCTCATCTCGTCGAGCTTCTTGTTGTAAGCACAAAGAGAAACGACTCTAGGCTCTTCAAATGTAGCAAAGCCGATACCAGGAGCAGCGAGCTTGTTACCGAATGCGATTCTCTCTCGCAGGTAATCCATCTTGTCAGAATCAGAAATTGCCTCTGGGAATACAACTTCGTCATCGTCAGCTGCTTCTTTAACCTTGAAGTATGCGTCGAATTCCTGTTCCTGAGCGATAGCCTTAACGATGTTGATGTTAATAATCTCGTCGCAATCTTCGCGTACGGAATCCCTGAAGTAACCAATAAGAACAGAGTCAAAAATATCTATGCTAGGTTTTGCGAGTGCAGGGTCAAACTGAGCAACTCTAGCATTTTCAGCGTTAGCCTTGATAGCGTCGAAAATCTTACCTGAAAGGTCAGGAGGTAACATAAGGTCATCGCCTGTTGACGGACAGATTTCTGCGATTCTGTCGAGGTGCTTCTGAGTTGCACAAACATAAGCTGTTGAGTTACCCTCTCTGAACTTGAGCTTGTCAACGATTTCTTCCTGAGCCTTTGAAAGTGTGATAACCTTGCCTTCAAATGCTGCGTAGAACTTCTCAAATTCGTCACAAAGCTGTTTTACATACTTTGTAGCTGCTTCATAAGCTGCTTCCTTAAGTGTTGCGTCACAATACTTTTTGAGAACCGCTACGTATGCAGGGAAAATTTCGTTAAGTTTGTTCCACAGTGGCTTATAGCCGCCGATTTTTTCAAAGAAACCTGGTTCTGCATCTTCAAGAGCACAAACTTCTTCGATATTGGTCTCTTCTGTTTTGCTTGTGAAGCCACCCTTTACATCGAAGTAATCAGGATCATTTGCAGATGGTGAGAATTTGTTGAGCTTTTCTTTTTCTGCGCTGGCAGTTGACTTAGCTTTTAAGTATGCCTCGTCAATCTTCTTCTTTAACGCGTAGAGCATGTAACGCATAGCGTTTGGATGCATAGCACCCTCAGCACCAGCTAAAAGCTTCTCAATGTGGTAATCCATTGCGTCGCCTGACATAGATGGACCATCAAAAAGGATTGAACGAGCTGTTGAACGAGCGGAAATAGCCGCGTTACGCTTGACTTCCTGCTCATAGCTCTGGATGATACCGAGGTTCTCTGTAGCTTTACCGCGTAAGTTTTCGTTCTTGTCGTAGTCTTTTTCAGTTGCTAACTCATCAACTGAATACTTGAGGTTCTTAACATTTGGGTTTGAAATAAAGCCGTTGAATATTTGATCATCAAAAGACTTCATAAATTGATTGATCTTTGTATTAACCTCAGCTTCAACCTTTTCAACATTTACTGCAACACTACCCTTGATGTCTGTATCAAAGCGCTGTGAGCCTTTATTTACTGCATTAACGTAAACAGAGCCACGCTCAGGTGCTTTATCCATTGTGTAAGCACGTCTCTTCTTGAACTCTGCTTTTTCTTTCTCGTATGCTTTATCGTACTTGAGCCACTCGCCAACTGTCTCGCCGTCGCCGATACAAGCAATAGCACGAGAGTTAGCAACGTACTCGATGATATCCTCGTATGGGTAACGAAGAACTGATGCACCGATACCGCCGAAACGGTTTCTACCTAAGTTGTCGCCGTTAGCAAACTCTTTGATGATATTGTCTTCGATACCGAAAGCATCTTTCTCCATAGGGCCGATGTTCTGCTCGTAAAGGCTCTGTGCAGCAAACTCTTTGTACTGCTGGAGTGTCTGCATGCTCTCCTGACTCTGGTCAACTCTGTCGAGTAAGAAGCAGAAGTCAAATGGAAGACCTTCGAGTTTATCAATACCGTTAGTTGTTGTAGGAACATCGATGTAAAGACCCTTGTATCTTTCGAGGTCTTTTCTGACGCCACAGAAACCCGAAGCCTTAATCATAAACGAGTTAACTTCCTTAATACAAGCATAACCGTTTCTGCGTAAGCTTTCACGTTCTGTTTCTGTACGGATAACTGTATCCATAACACCCGGAAGTAATAAGTAACCACGGATGATAGCAGCTTTCTCTCTGTAATGCTTGTGCAGATACTCACGGATGAGCATACCCATAGTCATAGCGATACCTGAACCTGTACCACCACAAGCGGATGAAACAACAACTACACGCAAAGCCTGTTTGAACTCGCCGCCGTCCTTTAAGAACAAGTCGTCAATAGCTTTGTAGAGCTTCTGGATTTCGCCAGTTTTGATTGTAGCGTTTAAAGCAAGACGGGAAATAGAACGAACCTGACCTGCACCTTCTGATACTGTCTTCGGATAAAGGATAGTATTATTAGGGAACCAGTTGTTTCTTGCATCGTCGTCCTTCTTTAAGTAGTCTAAAACGCTCTGTGTTGATGATGTCTGGATAGTCACCATATTAGGTGCCTGTTTTTTGATTTCTTTGAGATCGTTTGCGTTTGTATCCATAGCAACGAACTTGATGTTGTCAGCTTCGCTTCCCTTACAACGCAATGCTACTCTTCTTACGATGTCAGAGCCGATACCGCCGACGCCGACAAATAAGGTTTCTTTAGTAACATTAGAGTTAACTCTCTCTTTTTTTACAGCCATTTTTTACCTCCGGTTTATTTAATATTTTTTACTTTACATGTTAATGTTGCATCAGTAGAAGAATCGCTTCCTCGTACCAATTCAATTTCTGGACAAAATGTTTCGTGAGCAATCGCTGGTGGATTAGCTAAATCAATCATCGCACTCTTAACCCATACGTTTCTGTCGTTCTTCACATATTCTGTGTGGTTAATGCTGACTGCTCTACAGTTTGTGTTAATGCCGACGATTTTGATTCTTCTCTGTTTTGAACTCTTGAATCTGTTGTCGACCGGCTGAAGTTTGAAGGTTGCTGTGCACTTCTCGTCAAAGTCAACCGCTCCGATTGTATAAACTTTAAGTGAACGTGATTTTCTCTTATAATCAACGCCGACATAATTCGGGCCTAAGTTACCTGCACTCATTGTTTCAAAATCCGCAGTATCTTTATCTATACGTTTCGGCAAAACTTTCTGACTCATAAAGAGGAAGAATAAAAGCAGTATTATTGCGATAATAACAATCCAGATGAGCCATCTCCAGATTTTTGCATACTTCTGAATTTCAAACACCGCGTTGTCTGAGCCCGCATTTGTAAAACCATTTTCATCGGTGAAAGCCACCTTTGTCTTCACTGTATAAAGACCAGTAGACGGCTCAACGTAGTTACCACTCTTATCCTGACCGAGATGGATGTAAAACGCTGACTCGTCAGGCAAAGGCTCTATGCGGTAGCTTATATCTTTCGAGAACTCAGGAGTAAGAACTAAAGTCTCGAACTCAGCAGCTGAGAGCTTTTCGCCGTTGTTAGTAACACTCACCATAATCGGCTTCCAAGAGTCGTGTTTTTGTGGCATATACCACGCCTGAGACTGCATAACCTTTGCGGTTACCTTGAGCTTTGGAAGCTGTGCTACGTGCCAGTTAAGTGGAAAGAGTTCGGGATGGTCTTTAGTCGAAATTGTGTAGTCCTCGAGATAAGTACCCTCGACATAGATGTTAGTCTGTTCGTCAGGAGAAAGCTTTACTTTTGCACCATTGTCGTACTCTTTAAACTCTTCTTCATCGCCATTTTGGATGTATGTTTTAAGTGTAACTTTACCTAAAAGAGGATTATCGGTTACATCCTCACCCGTCACTGTATCGATAATCGAGCTTGTGACTGTGTATTCACCGGCGCCGATCGCACCACTTGATGAATCCATAACATTTCCGTCTTCATCGGTCATAACGACCTTGATGTTTACGTTAGGCTCGTAGAAAATCTGTACGTTATCGGAATCAACGCCCGTCATAGAAAGTGTGTATGTACCCTTATCACAAGCACCGAAAGTAACAACCTGACCTGCGAGTGTTTTATCAAACTCAAGGTTCTTGAGTCTGTCAGCGCTCAAGGCTGCGTGGCGGTCACTCCATGTGCGCTGTCCGCTGTCGAGCCGCTTTTCAACAGGATTACCCTGTGAATCAGTCAACGACTTTATTTCAGCGTCATCGCCCTGCACGAAAACAATAAGACTGCTCATTGACATCTCAAGCGTGAGTTCATCGCCGTTTAAAGCACCCTTAAGTTCTGCACGCTGGAAAATGTCGTTGCACGCCTCAATAAGTCGCTCCCTGATATCCTCAGCTTTAGCGTGATAGAAATAAAGTCCGTATTCGATAGCAGAATCAAACTCAAATTTCTTCGGGTCTTTTTCGTTCTTCGGTTCAAGATAGAGGAACTGAACTTTTATGTCTTCACCCGCAAGCTCGAGAAGCTTTTCTTTCAGCGCATCTCCGAATAAAGCCTTCTTTAAAGCTCCGTTGTCACTCTTTTTCTCGTTACGATTGTTTTCTGTAAACTCACCGTCAGTGAGAATCAGCAACCACTTTTCGTCAGCTGTGGAATTCTTCAAACCGTTGTACGCTTCAGTTACAGCAACAAACGGAGTTTTTCCGTAATCTGTAGTGTACATATTGTGGATAAGATTTATATCTTCTTTGCTGTCGATAACAATCGGTTCAAGCGTACCATCAGTGGTAGCTGTAGGAGAAGTTGTTACAGGCCACATCGGGTAAATAGTCAGCTTATCACCGTTTTGATAATTCAACATAGAAGCGAAAATCTCCATCGAGTACTTCGCCTGACACCACATATCGCCGTTGTACATCGAACCCGAGTTATCGTAAACAACCGCAATATCGTAAGTTCTCTGTACTTTAACAGGAGTAACAGCGTCAGACGCGTGTGTGACCACAAGTGATGTAGCAAATAAAGTCGCCATCATCAGTACAACTATGGCTACGCTGGTGATTCGCAGAAGAAATTTAGAACGTTTTTTCATTATTTCTCCTCCCTACTTTTCTAAAAAATATTCATTAAGCTCGTCAGTATAAATGTCAAAAATGCTGAGCATTTTCTCAGTAGAATCGTTTCGTGAAAAGAGATGTACAAGCGACAAAAACGTGTTCCACGTCATTTCTCGCTTGCGTGTTTCAATCATCGCGATTGTCACACGGCTTACACCGATTTTCTCAGCCACCTCTTCCTGAGTCAGTCCGAGCTTCGCCCTTAAAGCGGGCAGATTTTCGGTCATATTTTCTATGTACCGAGCTTTGTTTAACATAGTTTTATCCATAAACACCCCTTCTTTTAAAAAGTGATTTTACCGAAAAATCAAGTAAAAAATTTTACATAATATAACAAGTTTTTATTTCTAAAACAGAAAAAAGCAGGTTTGTGCACTAATTGAAAAACTGTTTTTCGGCATAGTGCAAAAATATAAAACCCGCTGTTTGTGCAAAATGTCATATTTTTGTAAAAATAATTACATAATTTGTAATATTATACTACTGAGCGTGTAAAAAGTCAATCGATTTTGTAGAATTATGATACAATTTGTCGCAGAGCGCAACTTCTTGTTGTGCAAAAATATCGAAGTAAAAATTACACCATTTTTACACTTTTCAGCACTTCATTCAGCTAATCGAAATTCCATCTCCTACTTTATGTTTTTACACTCTGATTTGACAGTGAAATAAATCTAATATATACTAAAAAAGTAGATAAAAATAATAAAGAGGTGTTCTTTTATGGCAAAAACAGTTAAAGATATCATTAAGCTCATCAAAGACAATGATATCAAAATGGTTGACTTTAAAATGGTAGACATAAACGGTCAGTACAGACACGTTTCTATCTTAGCTGAAAACTTCACAGAAGATACTATGAAAAGTGGTATCGGTTTCGATGCTTCAAACTACGGCTACGCTGTTGTAGAGAAGAGCGATATGGTCTTTATTCCTGACCCAGACACAGCTTATATCGACCCATTCTGCGAAATTCCTACCCTCTCTATGACAGGTAATGCGATGATTATCGACAATCCTGAAAATCGTCCGCTTGCTCAGTATCCGCGTAATATCGTTAAAGCGGCTACACAGTACATGAAGGACAGCGGTGTCGCTGATACAATGTATATTTTGCCTGAATTTGAGTTCTATCTCTTTGACCAGGTAGGTTGGAATATCTCAGCAAACGAAGTAACAGCATTTGTTGACACAGACCAGTCATACTGGAACAGCGCAACACAAGGCAAAGGCTGTGTAGTACCTTATCAGAAGGCATATCACGTCGCAAAGCCTTTCGACACATCATACGACATCCGTTCTGAGATGTGCTTACTGATGAAAGAAATGGGCATTGAAATCAACTATCAGCACCCAGAGGTTGCGGCTTCAGGTCAGTTTGAAATCGAGCCACAGCTCGGCGAAATGACAAAGATGGCTGACGCTTCAATGATGATTAAATATATCATCCACAACGTTGCTATGAAATACGGCAAAACTGCTACATTTATGCCAAAGCCTATCTACGGCGAAGCGGGTTCTGGTATGCACGTGCATATGCTCCTTATGAAAGACGGACAGCCTGTATTCTCTGATGATAACGGCTACTCAAATTTAAGTAAAGAAGCACACTACTTTATGGGCGGTCTGCTTAAGCATATCAGCTCCCTTTGTGCTCTCACAAACCCAAGCACAAACTCATTCAAGCGCTTAGTTCCTGGTTTTGAGGCTCCTGTTACTGTCGGTTACGCTACATCAAACCGCAGTGCTGTTATCCGTATTCCTGCTTACGCAAAGAGCCCAGACAAGCGTCGTTTCGAGCTCAGAAATCCTGACGCTACTTGTAACCCATACTTCTGTTATGCAGCAATCCTGATGGCAGGTTTAGACGGCATCAAAAACAAAATTGACCCACATGAAAACGGCTGGGGTCCGTACGACTTCAACCTCTATCACCTCTCTGACGAAGAGAAAGCTAAGCTCAAGGGCTTGCCTACACGTTTAGAAGACGCTCTGGACGCTTTAGAAGCTGATCACGACTACTTAACAGCAGGTGGCGTGTTCCCAGAAGAACTCATTGCAAACTTCATCAAAACAAAACGTGCAGAATGTGCAGAACTTTCAAAAATTCCACACCCTGCAGAATTTGAAAAATACTATAACTTATAATAAGAAAGCCCCTGTGGACAACTCCACAGGGGTGTTTTTTATAAAAGAAAACGGATACCCGTTTGAGTATCCGTAAATCTTACTATTAAATTAGTAGTACATTGAACTGCCAATAGCTGCGCCAAGGATAACTACATAAATAATAATATATACAATATAGATAGCAGCAGAAACGATCATACCTGTGATAAAACCTTTGAGTGCTGACTTAGCTCTCTGTGGCGACTTATGTCTAAATACAAAATAAAGAATAAGACCAACAAAACCGAAGAAGAAACCTAAGCACCAGAAACCTTTACTAGGAGCGTCTGTAGGAGAAACGCCCGGCTGTGTAGCAACAGGAGCAGTAGCTGGAGCTTCAGTAACTGTTGCAGGTGTGCCGCAGGTAGTACATACAACCGCAGTATCGTCTAAGTGTGTTCCGCAATTTGCACAAATTTTCATAATTAACTCTCCTCAAAAAAATTGTCATTTTGACTCGTTTATTGTACACCTAATTTGAATTCAAGTCAATAATTCAGATGTTTCCAAAAAGAAAAAGAGAGCAGCCGTTTTGACTGCTCTCAGTTTATGTACTAATTAGAACTTTGGAATACCAGCGCAAATTGTGTTCTTCTGCTCCTGGAATTCAGCATCGCTCATCTTGAGAACCTTAATACCAAGAATGATGCCCTGAATCTCGTTGATAATAGCGATAACACCGCATGAAATAATACCAAAAACGATTCTGAGGATACCTGTCTTAGTCTGGCCCTGCATGAAACATGGTACACCGATTGAATTGAATACGATGCACATGATACCGAATAATGTCTTGTTGTTCATTGTCTTACCCCCTTATAAGATTTGAAAATATTATACATCACTAGTATGTCAAAGTCAATTAAATTATGATAATTACGACAAAAAACACAAAATATTGTGATTTTTCATATATTTATGTAGCATAAATTGTACACAACACACAACTAAGGCGTAACAGAAATACATCATCACTATAAATATTAGTATATTCAAGCGAATAAACTACGGACAACATAGAGACTTCTCAAATATCAATTTTCAGATAAGTAAAAAGTATACCTCTTTATAGCTGTTTCTTTAATATATAAGTCGCTTACTGTTCTCTTTGTTGTGCTTTTCTTCTTTCTTTTACTAGTAGAATTTGTGGTTTTAAAATTATAAACGCTAAACCTGGAAATAATACTAAAAAAAATAATGCTGGAACAAAAAATACTCCGAAATTCGGTATGTTTGAATTGTAAATAACAGTCTCGTTTCCATTAGAATCTGTTTTTATTAATGCTGAGCTATTCTCTATCTCGTATAAACAGCCATTCACAGCAATTCTCTTTTCCTCAAGGGTCCGATAAACACTGTCATCATATTCAAAAGAATATACAGCAACAAGTTCTCCATCGAGTGTAATTTCAAATGCTGTATCGCCTCTGACGTAAAGCAAAACTAAATTCTCATCATTCCATGCAACAAATACAGAGCCGTCTGACTCAAAATTAAATGCTCTGATAAAATCACCGTTTTCATCGTAAACAGCAACACATTTATTCGCAATAGATGTGAGAGTAATCGCAACTTTTCCGGACTCAGAAACATCCATATTGTAAATTGACAAGTTGTTAGATACCAGTTCATCAGATGTAGTTAAGTTAATGTTATTAAAATAATAAGCTGAAGTGTCTTCGCTGTATTCTTCAGCGTTAATATCACATCGTGTCAAACAGGATGCATTTAACATAGAGAATGTACTAATAAATACGAATGCGATCATAAACAACAAAGCAATTCGTATCCATTTCTTGTTGACTAAACTACAATATTTCTTATACATATATATCTATCTCCGATACTTATAAAAAAAGAAAGCAATAAAAATGTATATGGAGCAACGAAAACAGCGACACAACTGCGATAATTCCGCTGATAAAAGGTCTTTTCACTTTAGACTCCTTAATGTTAAGTAAATTATACTTGTCCCAGTTTACAATCCTGTTCAAAAGTTTCTCCGTTTGTCATATACACCACAACACGAGCCTGAATATTATTGTTTATTGCAGGTACTTTTTCTGCATTCACAATATATTCACCTGTTATGTCACCGCTAGTGACTTTATGGGTATCATGACCATCGAAATATGTAAATTCAATCTTATCAATTGATTCTTCTTCGAAAAAATTCTGTATTCCATACGAAGCTTTAGTAAGCCCTACGTATATATCACCTTTATTATCTTCAGCTCTTTC
>JAZSFG010000048.1:0-3250 GCA_045532065.1 Ruminococcus sp.
CTTGGCTCACAGAACGACATGGCTACGATCCGACTTGATTGTTGCTCATTTTTCGCACCTCCCTTGTGGATAGTGTGCGTAAAATCAAAAGGATTATACTTATGGAAATTTTTCTTGAAAAAATGAAAAAACTGCTCGGAGATGACTATGACTCTTATGTAAAGAGTATGTCTGCGCCGAGCTTTAAAGGGTTGAGAGTAAATACGCTGAAAACTGACGACAGCGTGCTGAATCTTTTGCCGTTTAATACAGAGAAAACTCCGTTTTATCCGCACGGATACTATATAGACAGCGATGTACAGCACATCGGTTCACACCCGTTTCACCACGCAGGAGCTATATATATGCAGGAGCCGTCGGCGATGTCGGCAGTAAAGATGCTCAAAGTAGAAAAAGGCGACAAAGTGCTCGACCTTTGTGCGGCACCGGGGTCAAAGACCACGCAGATTGCGCAGGAGCTAGGTGGCACGGGACTTTTATGGAGCAACGAGATTGTGAGTAGCAGAGCTAACATCCTGTTACAAAACTTAGAGCGTTGTGGAGTTAAAAACGCAGTGGTTTCAAACACTTCTCCTGAAGTGCTCAGTGAAGAGCTAGGCGGATTTTTTGACAAGATTTTAGTCGATGCGCCGTGCTCGGGCGAGGGAATGTTTCGAAAAGACGAAAAAGCAAAAGAAGAGTGGAGCAGTGAGCACGTGCTGTCGTGTGCTAACCGCCAGCTTCATATTTTAAACAGCGCAAAATCGATGCTAAAAGCAGGCGGTGTTTTAGTTTACTCAACCTGCACTTTTTCTGTCGAAGAAAACGAAGGGGTTGTCACAAGATTTTTAGAAGAGAATCCCGAATTCGAGCTTGAAAGCAGCGGCGAGACTTTCGGCAGAAATACGCTCACTCACTGTAAGCGTATATTCCCGATGGACGGCGGTGAGGGTCACTTTGCCGCACGCTTTGTGAAAAAGTACGAGCCTGATGGCGAAGAGTTCGCGACAAAGTCTAAAAGCAAGAAAAAAGGCAACACAAAACCAGTATTTGAAAAAGCGGACAAAGACGCCTATACATTTATAAACGAGATTTTTGAAAGTAGCGAGTATGAAAGACTTTACTGTGTGGGAAGCAAAGTCTACGCGTTAACTCAAGCTCAGCAAGAACTTATAAAAAGCGGTATAGATTTAAAGAAACTAAGCGTTCGACGAGTAGGCGTTGAGGTGTGTGAAAATAAGGGCAAACGGTTTGAGCCTCTTCATAACGCGTTTACTGCGTGTGATAAAAAGAGTGCGAAAAATGTAATAAACCTTGACTTAAACGACGAAAAAGTGTATAAATTTTTACATGGTGAAGAAATAAAAATCGATGAGAGTATTAAGGGCTACACCTTAGTTTGTGTAAACGGTATTTCGCTAGGATTTGGCAAAGCGAGTAACGGCAACTTGAAAAATAAGTACCCAAAGGGATTAAGAAATAATGGATAATCTTACTAACATTCTTACAATTAAAGATTTGCTGTCCCGACACGGGTTTAACTTTTCGAAGGCTCTGGGTCAGAATTTTCTGATAAATCCGTCTGTGTGCCCGAGAATGGCAGAGTACTGCGGTGCACAAAAGGGTGTCGGAGTTATCGAAATCGGTCCGGGCTTTGGTGTGCTTACTCACGAGCTGTGCAAGCTTGCTGACAAGGTTATAAGCATCGAGCTTGACAAACGTCTAGTACCTGTGCTCGCTGAAACTATGGCGGAGCACGATAACTTCAAGCTTATCAACGAAGACGTGTTGAAGGTCGATTTGCATAAACTTATAGAAGAAGAGTTTAAAGGTATGAGGGTAGTAGTGTGTGCAAACCTGCCGTACTATATCACCTCGCCTGTTATTATGAAACTACTCGAGGATAAGCTAGAAATTGAGTCAATCACAGTTATGGTGCAAAAAGAAGCGGCACAGCGCCTGTGTGCTAAAGTCGGCACGAGGGACAGCTCGGCTATCACTGTCGCTGTTAACTATTACAGCGAGCCGTCACTGCTGTTTCATGTGAGTTCAGGTTCGTTTATGCCTGCGCCTAAGGTTGACTCGGCAGTAATCAGACTTGATATAAGCGATAAACCGCGTGTAGAGTGCAAATGTGAGAAAGCCTTCTTCAAGGTTGTAAAAGGCGCGTTCGCTCAGCGAAGAAAAACTGTGGTCAATTCGATTTCAAGCTCGCTGGGGCTTTTAAAGGCTGAGGTTGAGTCTGCGCTCACAGATAACGGAATTTCCAAAACCGCAAGAGCTGAACAGTTAACGCTATTAGATTTTGCGAAAATCGCAGACAGTATTTACGAGAGGAGAGAAGACAATGATTAAGAAACTTATACTTATTAGCGCGTTGCTTTTTTTGTGTATTGTGATGATGTGTGTTTCGCTTTTTGCTGATGCCGAGATTTTCGGTCAAATTAGCGGATACTTCTCTATCGTGTGCGTTGTGCTTTCTCTCATCGGCGTACTGATTATGGTGAAGAGAAATAAGTTTTGAATCGTAACTATCGTATATGAGTCGTCAACTAGAATCGCCTCCCTCTGACGAGGGAGGTGGCTTTTTGCGTAGCGAAAAGTCGGAGGGAGAGAATGTGAAATGAAAGAGTATAACAAGAAAAACATCCCTCTGGCAAAGAGCTTGCGTAAGAATATGACGCGATGGGAGAAAAAGCTCTGGTATGATTTTTTGCGTACTTATCCTGTCAGGTTTCAAAGACAGAAAGCAATAGGAGAATACATTGCTGACTTTTATTGTGCAAAAGCAAAGTTGGTTATTGAGCTTGATGGTAGCGGACATTATACATCTGAACAAGAGAGAAAAGATAAAATCCGTACCGAAGAGCTAAAGAAAATGAATTTGAGTGTTTTACGGTTTACTAATTTGGAGATAGCTGAAAATTTCGAGGGTGTGTGCGAATGTATAGATTTGGTTGTTAAGAAATCTCTCCCTCAGTCAGCTACGCTGACAGCTCCCTCTGATGAGGGAGCCTTGTAGGTGGTTGTTATCACATTGAAGCCTCCACTTGTCAGGGGAGGTGTCTACGGCTTGCCGTAGACGGAGGGGTAGTTTGGTAATAATAAAGGTGAAATATGGAACAACGAAAGTTAATAGAGTTCTTGGGTTTGATAGAAAAGCTGAAATGTAATACAAGGCACTCTTGGACATCTAGTGGCAGAAGAGAATCGGTTGCGGAGCATTCGTGGCGACTTGCTACTATGGCTATGCTTTGTAAAGATGAATATC
>JAZSFG010000051.1:0-5128 GCA_045532065.1 Ruminococcus sp.
CGTTAGCACTGCCTGTGCTAGCATAACCATCTTTTAAGTCAGCGTAAACAGAAAGCTTGTCACCTTCGTCTACTGTACCCATATGCATAATGTACGGACGCTTTACGTAGTCTGTGATAACTGTGTTATCGTTTACTCTGAGGTCTGCGTTATCAACCTGAGTACAAGAGAAGTAAGCGTAAGCTGTACCATCGTAAGGTGCGGTATAGTTGTACTTAAAGTGTGGCTTCTGTGTGCTGTCGATAACATTGTACGAATAACTGCCGTAAGCACTCTTTGTAACCTTGAACTGTTCAGAGTTTGTGTGTCCCTGTGTCACAACCTCAAGTTGTTCGTAAAGGTTGCCGTCTAAACCTGTAGCAAGTTTGAAAATCTCGTTCTGATTATCAAACGGATTCGCACTTGCGTACTCAATACTGAAGTTAAGTAAGTCTTCCTTCACCATAAAGCCCTGAGGAATATAGTAGTCGTTTTTGAGCAACTTAACAGGACCTGACTGGTCAACAAAGGAATTGTGGTCCGTATCGAGGAAGTAGCCCTTAGGTGAGATAAGATATTTTAAGTTGAGCATCACGTTTGTAAACGGTGAACTCTCCTGATATGTGTAACGGTTACTTGAAACCCATCCGCAGATACCGAATTTTTCCATATATGCGGTGACGTCGCTGTTAACAACCGAACTGAACATCGAAATACCGTCGATACCGATGAGTGCGTTATCGTTAAGTGTGTGATACTTAGTAACTTCACTTCGGAAGAGGTCTTCGTTTCCTGCTTCTATGGTATCAATTGTTTCAACCATCGCGAGTGTATCAGTAGTACCTAAAGGATAAGAAGTTGTTGTTGTAACACCAACAGTCTTAACGCCGATATAAGCTGAACATCCTGCTTCTGCAAAGCAGATAAGTGCAAGAGCAAGTGCGAGAGCCTCTTTTGGTACAGCCTTTGTAACAAAAAGAATCAGCCATATTGCAACCAGAACTACCAAGAAAATAGTAGCAATAACAGGCCAGTATTTAGGCTCGACAGACTTTTCGAGCGCATCTTTCTTTTCTACAGTATATGCACACACAATTACCAGAATCACAGGAACAAGCGCAATTAAAATCTGGTATAGCTTGATGTCTTTGATGTACATAAATACTCTAAACGCCATCACAACCAGCACAAACGAGAACAGAAACGCAAATCTGTGCGGAATCATATTCGGGAAGTGGAAGCCGTGCCATATGTAGTCGAGCTGTCTGATAATAAAGCTTAAAATAAAGAATAAGAGTGTAACGCCAGCCGCAATACGTTCGCGGATTTTAATTTTAGAGCATGTGAAGAAAAGCACACCGAGTACAAGTGCAATAACACCACAGTAAATATTCGGTAAGCCTTCTTTTTCTGTCGGCTCAACAAAAGCAATCATATTCGATACAACTTCAACAATCGCCTGAAGTGTACCTTTTAAGTCATCAGTAGCTCCAATGTTGATATCGTATGTTGTAGGGAATTTGTTAACTGTAGAATATGTCGACTGAAGCGCAATCGCTGTCGGTACTGTCAGTATCGCTGTGATGCCTATGCCTAATGACGAAAATCCGACCATCTTCACGAAGTCGAGAATAAGCTTCTTGATGCTTTTGAACTCGATAATGCTGTACCCGATACAAACGATAACAACAAAAATACAGGTGAAAAGACCTATGTAGTAGTTAGCGAGTATCGAAAGCGCAAGCGCAATAACGTAAAGAGTGAACTTGTTATCTCGAAGCAGTACAATTGTACCCGCAACAACAAGCGGTAAAAGTGCGAAAGTGTCTAGCCAGATGGTGTTCCAGTAGTAACCCAGAACAAACGCACTAAGAGCATACATTGTACCAAAAGCCGCAACTGTAATGTCGCGTCTTTTGAAAACGATTCTCAGAAACTGTGCGAAGAACAAACCCGCAAAGCCGACTTTCATACATGTGATTACTGTCAGAAACTCTCTGAGGTACTGGGCAGGCACAAAAACAGAAAGGAAATTCAGCGGACTTGCAAGATAATACGCCATAAGCGCTATGTAGTTAGTACCACCGCCGGATTTCCAAGTCCATAAAAGTGAGCCGCCTTCCTGTAGCTTGTCCTGGAAGTCAACCAAAAACGGATAGTACTGATGCCACAAGTCTGTGGCGAGAATCTGCTGGTCACCGAAAGGAGCAACCTTGGCACCTGCGAAAACGCCGTATAAAAGTAAGAATGGCACAAAAAACGCAACAAAGAACCATAAATTGCGCATAAACCATCCGCTGTTGTCAGCAGGGTCTACAAAATTGCACCACTGCGGTCTTTTCGCAGTTTTTGTAGTTTTAATGTGTTTTTTTGCGGACATAATTTACCTCCACATAATTATTCATTATAAATTTTACCACAAATTTTCATAAGGTAAACACTATTTTTAAAAAAAATTAAAATATTCTTAAAAATCCTATAAAATAATAGACATTTCAGCTCTTAGTTGATATAATTAAGCTGGTTAACGAGGTGATTTTATGAAAACTATTGATATAATTGTACCATGCTACAATGAGGAAGAAGTCCTTCCGCTTTTTGTGAAAGAAACTAACGCGGTTATCGACACTATCCCTGACTACAGATTCAGATATATTTTCGTAAACGATGGCAGTAAGGACAAGACCTTAGAAGTGCTTAAGACCCTCGCTTCGAGATTTTTAAACGTGAAGTACATTTCTTTCTCCCGAAATTTCGGCAAAGAATCTGCGATGTACGCAGGTCTTAAAAACTCTACTGCTGACTACGTTATCGTTATGGACGCTGATCTTCAGCATCCGCCTAAGATGTTCCCACAGATGATCGAGGGTATTGAAGAGGGTAACGATTGCTGTGCACTTTATCGTGCGAAACAGACAGGCGAAAGTAAAATAAGACAATTTGTCTCAAAGATTTTCTTCTCTTTCCAGAATAACATCTCTGACGTTAAAATGCCTGACGGCGCGGTTGACTACCGCATCATGAGTCGCAAGATGGTTGACGCTATTATGGAGCTTTCCGAAGTTCAGCGTTTCTCAAAAGGTATTTTCTGCTGGGTAGGCTTTAAGACAAAGTGGATTGAATACCAGAATGTAGAGCGTACAGTCGGCACTACAAAATGGAGTATGTGGGGACTTTTCAAGTACGCACTTGATGGTATCACCGCATTTTCAATTACACCACTGCGTTTCATCGCGGTTGTCGGCTTTATTATCTCTATTATTTCATTCATCGGTATTCTGATTACTGTTATCCAGAAGATATTCTTCGGAGTAGACGTTGCAGGTTATCCTACACTTTTATGTTCACTGCTCTTCCTCGGCGGTATTATCGAGCTTTCTATCGGTGTTTTAGGTGAATACATCGGCAGAATTTTCACAGAAACTAAAAATCGTCCTATCTATATCGCAAGCGAAAGTAATCTCGACGACGAGCCTGAGGACGATTTCGACTTCTGATTTTCAAAAAACCGCATATATCACAGCTTTTTGGAGGCTTCAATGATTAAAAAACTATGGGACAAATATCATGAGATAATTATGTATCTGGTCTTTGGTGCTGGAACAACCGTCGTATCGTTCCTGAGTTACTTTGTTTTCGAAATTATTATACCGACTATCTCATTCTGGGGAATAACTATTGAGCACACCACAACAGCAAATGTTCTTTCGTGGTTTTGTGCGGTGATTTTTGCTTTTGTTACCAACAAAATCTGGGTTTTCGAAAGCAAGTCATGGAAACCATCAATAGCATTTAAAGAGCTCGTACTATACTTTTCGTCACGAATCGCAACGGGATTTATCGAATGGTTCGGACTTCCTCTTATCTTGAAAATAGGCGAAAGTTGTATCGCAAATGGTTCAAACGGCTTTTTCGCTAAGATTTTCATCTGGCTTTCTCAGCCAATTTTCGATTCAGAAGGCTTTATCGCAAAAATCGCAGTAAGCATAATCGTGGTTATTCTCAATTATGTTTTCTCAAAGCTCCTCATCTTTAAAAACAAGAAAAAATCACCGTTAGTTCACGAAGATGAGAAAAAGCCGACAGATGAAATCATCGATGATATCTTAGATGACATCAGAAATAAGTAAATAATAAAATTAAGTCCGTATCAAAACGATACGGATTTTCTTATGCGCAAATATAAGCCTTACTTATATAAAAAGAAGTTTTATCTTTTCCACTTGTTTATTAGTTACCAGTAAACTGGTTAATCAATTTCCTTGGCTCCCTCTGACGAGGGAGCTGTTGAGCGTCAGTGAAACTGAGGGAGAGAAAAAATACAAAGATATACTTAACAGGTCTTCTCTCCCTCCGTCTTTTGCTTACGCAAAATCCACCTCCCTCATCAGAGGGAGGCAAGCAGCAAAGCGATTATTATGTTATTCATCAGTTAACCTTTCTTGAACCACGCGATAGTCGCGTGGTTTTTGTTGTACAAAAAAACGGTGAGCAGAAATTCTGCCCACCGTCTGTTTTTAGATATTCAGTTAATTAAAACTCTGTGATGATTTTAGCAACGAAACGCTGGATAGTTGTAGCGTCAATGATTGAAACTTCGCCGTCACCGTTTACATCAGCACAAGCTGCCTGTGTATCATCAAGTACAGTAATCATAGCAACTGCACGCTGGATAGTTGTAGCGTCTGTAATAGAGATGTCACCGTCGCCGTTTACGTCACCGAGTACTGGAACGTAACCGATAAGTGAATCTTCTTCGCTCCACTCAACTACTGCACCTGTGTTAGCAATAGCTTCAGCAGCTTCTTCTACTGTAAGGCCAAGACCCTCAGCGATATCGTCGATAGCCTGCTGGTCGTTCTTGCTTGTGTATGTCTTAACATTCTCAAGCTTAGCAGGGTTAGCAAGCCAAGCTTCAAAGATACCCTGAGCTGATGTTGTTGTTGGAACACATGTACCGATTACGTTACCAAGTGATGTGATAACCATCTCAGGACCAAATACTGCAGGATCCTGGTTTTTCCAGAATGCAGCCTGGCATGTCTTTGAGCTGTCTTCTGGATTCTCGTACTGGATGCTTTCAACGATATAAGCTGTATCTTCTAAGCAAGTTGTATCGAATAAGAGGTTGTATGTCTGTGAGCCGTTC
>JAZSFG010000122.1:0-9762 GCA_045532065.1 Ruminococcus sp.
GGGACAGTTTTTCATTTTTTACTCCTTCCCTTGTTGCCCGATTATGTATTTATTTGGAACATTCCCAGAACGATTATAATCTATATGTGTATATATATCAAGTGCTATTTCGCTATGCAGCCCAAGCGCAGTAAGATCAAAAAACCAATCACCTCAGGCCTTCCCCGAAATATACTGAATTTAGGAGGTGCAATATGGATAATTTTACTATAATGGCGCTAATAGCAACTCTTGGGACATGGTTAGTAACTGCCCTGGGCGCGGCTATGGTTGTCTTTTTTACATCTTCAAATCCCAAGGGATTGAACATCATGCTGGGATTTGCATCCGGTGTCATGATCGCAGCCAGCTTCTGGTCGTTGTTGCAGCCGGCGATTGAGCGTGCAGAGGCTACATCTAATTTGCCTGCGTATTTCGTGGCAACGGTCGGGTTTTTGCTCGGTGCTTTATTTATGTATGCATCCGACAAGATTGTTTCCTACGCAAGAAGAAAAGCAGACATCACACAAGGAATGCCCAATGAACGGCTGCACCGAATTATTATGCTGATTCTCTCAATCACCCTTCACAATATACCGGAGGGACTGGCGGTAGGTGTTGCGTTTGGCGCATTGCAAGAAAACAGTTATAGCTCGGAAAACTTAATGGGGGCAATTTCTGTGGCAGTAGGTATTGGTTTGCAGAATTTTCCCGAAGGCGCAGCGGTTTCGGTTCCCTTGAGAAGAGAAGGATATTCCAGAAAAAAGAGCTTTCTGCTGGGCCAAGCTTCCGGTATGGTAGAACCGATTGCCGGAGTTACGGGGGCATTGTTGGTTGTTTATGTGGAAACTATATTGCCGTATGCCCTTTCTTTTGCTGCAGGAGCAATGATTTTGGTTGCTGTGCACGAGTTGATACCGGAATGTCAAAGAAATCAAAAGGCGAAGCCCTATTCCGCAACAATGGGTATTGTTTTCGGCTTTGCTGTTATGATGCTTCTTGATGTTATGCTGGGTTGATTCGTTCAGAGCGCGAACGACCGCCGTAAGGCGAATTTCATTGAAAAAAGCACCGCTTTTGCGGTGCTTTTTCTGGTGCGGATGACAGGACTTGATGGGATCTGCCCATCATTCGCAAGTGTCTTGCGAACGCCCGATTGTGTTCGGCTTCGCCGAGGGGCAGGTTCAAGTCCCATTATCTTTCTCATAAAATAACGAAAGAGTCACAAACGTGACTCTTTCGTTATTGGTGCGGGTGACAGGACTTGAACCTGCACGGGGGTGCCACCAGAACCTAAATCTGGCGCGTCTGCCAATTCCGCCACACCCGCATATTTTGTTGCTTTGATATTATATATTATTATTCTTCAGTTGTCAAATATCTGATTTTTTCATTTATTACGATGAATTATGGCTGCCACTTTTAGCGGTAGCTTTTTATTTTATGGTAGTAATTTATCCCAAAAGGTCGACTTTTGTTGACTGTAAATTATAGCTGTGATATATTCATATCGGATTTGTTATTATACTAAAAATAATGGGGAAATTTATGAAGAAACTAAGACTTTTTAGTCTTGCGTGGCCGATATTTATCGAGACGGCGCTGTTTATGATGCTCGGCTTTGTTGATGTTTTTGTGCTGAGTCGTTACGATGATTTAGCAGCTTCTGCTGTCAATACCGCAAATCAGGCAGTATCAATTGTGACGATTGTATTTACGGTTATTTCAGGCGCGAGTGCGGTGCTTATTTCTCAGTATTTAGGTGCAAAGAAACGAGAAAACGCGTCGCGTATTGCGGCGATTTCAATAGTGTTTAACCTGATTGCTGGTATAGTAATAAGCGTACTTTTGGCTATTTTCAGCGAGCCTATCCTGAGATTTATCGGAGCCGATGGTGATTTGCTCAGTTACGCTAGCGAGTACCTTAAGGTTGTCGGCGGATTTTTATTCCTGCAGGCTGTTCTTGCATCTTTAGCAGTTGTTGTGCGAAACCACGGACTCACTAAAATTTCGATGTACGTGACTGTCGGTATGAATATCGTTAATACTGTGCTTGACATTGTATTCGTGTTAGGTCTTTTCGGTGCTCCGAAAATGGGCGTTATGGGCGTAGCTGTTGCTACCACTTTCAGCCGAATTGTCGGCACTATTGTGCTGTTTATTATTGTGTTCGTGAAAGTTGAGAAACTTAGCATTTTTAAACTCATGCGACCATTCCCATGGAGAGATATCAGGGACATTTTCAAAATTGGTGTACCGTCCGCGCTTGAATCATTTCTCTATAATTTATCTCAGGTTGTTATTACTTCGATGGTGCTTCGTTTTCTTACTGAAGAAGAGCTTATTGCGCGTACTTATGTTACGAATATCACTATGATTTTCTACATATTTGCTGTTGCTATTGCTCAGGCTTCACAGATTATCACGGGTCACCTAGTCGGTGCAGGGAAGATGGATGAAGCGTACAAACGCGGTATGAGGGCGTATAAAATTTCTATGCTTATCACTGTTACTGCGTGTACTGCGGGCGTGCTGCTGCGAAAACCGATTGTTGATATTTTCACTAATGATACACAGGTTATCCTGCTCGGTGCGGGTATTTTACTTATCGATTGGTTTTTGGAACTCGGTCGAACTACTAACATCGTTGTAATCGCGTGCTTGCGAGGTGCGGGAGATGTATACTTCCCGACGATTTGTGCTATATTCTCGATGTGGCTAGTAAGCGTACTCGGTGCGTATATTTTCGCAGTCCAGCTCGATATGGGCATCTACGGATTGTGGGTAGCACTTGCGCTCGACGAGATACTTCGTGGTGCGCTGATGGTATGGCGTTTCAAAAGCGGAAAATGGAAAACAAAACGCGTTGTTAAAGACGAAAATTAACGGAGGGGAATATGAAAAACTTATTCAGAAAATCTTTGGTGTTTGTTCTGTGCGTTATGATTGCTGTTTTGCTTGTGCTTAGTGGATGTGGCAACACAAAAGACGTTGCAACAAATGACAGCGAAACAGTAGAAAATAGCACTCAGAAAGTCGAAGAAACTTCAGCTCCTACAGAAAAGGAAACACAAAAGCCTACACAAAAACCTACTCAAAAGCCTACTCAGGCAGAAACAAAAGCTCCTACTCAGCCTCCTACTGAAAAGCCGTATGTTCACAAGCCTTTAAATATGACAGGTTTCAGACGTTATACAATTGAAGAGGTAATCAGTATTTATGGCGAAAACTATTTTGTTTCTGATACGCTGTATGGCGGTGGTTTAGGGTTCTTTTACTATAAAGACGGCTCGTGTCCATACGTGTTCTATTTTAAGAGCGACGCATATTCGATGGGTACTATCCCGTCTGTAAAAGCTGAAATTGCGGCAATTTCTACTTCCGAGGCTTCTTGCTATGTTACTACCGAAATTACAACCGATATGAATGGTACTCAGGTAGAAAGATTATGCTCAGGCGGTGAGTGGTACATTGATGAAATGAACTCTGGCGGATATGTGTATACTTACGATAACGGTGCGTATAGGGTGAACTACTCTTGGTACTCTACCGATACAAACAGACAGATGGATTATGTAGAAGTGTATTTTTACTAAATGTGAAAAAGCGCAGGAGTTATTATTCCTGCGTTTTTTGTTTGACTTTATAATATATTAGTGATAAGGTTAATAAAAAGGGGGATTTATTATGGCAGATTTATTAAGAGCTAAATGTTCTTGCGGTGAAGTTACAAATGCTGAGGTTGGTGCAGTGTGTTCAAAGTGTAAACAACCACTTTCTTTTCCACCCGACGCGTTGATTATGTTATACAGAAAAGGCTCACCGCTTGGTTGTGCGGCTGGTTTCGGTGTTTACCTTGATGGTCAGCCTTTTGGCTTTATCGGCAATATGGAGACTATCAAAATTCCTGTGAGCTACGGAAAACACACACTTCACATTGCTTCAGGTATGAACCGCAAGTGTAACGACCTTGTGTTCGACCTTACTCCTGAAAATCGCTTTGCTTTTGCAAAGGTGTGGATGAAACCGGGATTCTGGACTAATTCTTTTGTACTCGAGACTTGTTCTGCTGAGGATATGCCACATAAGTAAAAAAAGCCCCCGAAGAGGGGGCTTTTTTTATTTGAACTGAACAGGATTAACATCTGTTTTTGGGAAATCTGATTTGCCCGACGGTTCTGACATCGAAAAGTACATTTTCGCTGCTTTCGTTGTACCAAAATCTCGGTTTGAGCCTGTTTCTTGTACCTTGTTGGATGCTTCTCTGAACATCGCGTTGTGTGCTTCTTCTCGGTTTAAAAGGAAGTCGATGGTTTCTCTGACTTTCTTGTCGTCGATTTGCCTGTAGAGATATTCGTAGACTACCTTAGCACGCTGTTCGGAAGCGATGTTTGAGAGTAAATCTGCACACAAATCTCCCGTAACTGTGACATAGTCGCCGGTCCACGAATAGCCCGACGCGTTTATGAGTCCTGGGTTAAGACCGAGCTGTACATGGGTTTGGATTTCACCTGCGCCGATAGTGGAGTAGTCAACATCGTGACCATTTAGCAAATTGATAGTTTGAGCTACCATCTCCATATGACCAAGTTCCTCTGCGGCGATATCTAAGAAAAGATCTTTAATCTCAGGGTCTTTGATTCTAAAGCTCTGTGACATATACTGCATAGCCGCCTTAAGCTCGCCGTTACCTCCTCCGAGCTGTTCTTGTAGTAAAGCTGCGTACTGTGGATTTGGTCGTTCTACTGATACTGGGTGAAAAAGCTGTTTTTCGTGTTTGAACATATACATTCTCCTTATATTTTTATCGCTATTAGTTTTCGGAGAATGCTCGAGTTTATGCAACTTTAAAAATAAAAACGCAGGAGTTTTTACTCCTGCGTTTTTTTGAGGCTTGTATTATTAAAGTGGGTTTGTAAGTTATTTATCGTTTTGGTGACAGCTGTCTCTCATCGGACAACCGCCACATCCGCAGTTGCACGACGGCTTTCCGCTTTTTTTGTTTTTTATCAGTTTAAAGATAACTAACCCGACGATTACTGCGACCACGAAAAGCACAGCGATAGTCGCGATGTTTTTTATAAAAAATGAAGTCAGCATAATATATCTCCTTTTCTGTTATCTTTTCAGTTCCTTCTCTTTGTATTTGTTTTTTCTGAATAAGAAATATAACAAAACAGCAAGAACGATAAAAGCAGGCACTGTCCACACACTGAATACACCGCAGAAAAGCATACCGATGTTATACACGATGAGTGAAATTGCGTAAGCAAAAACGCACATATAGCCTATTGTGAACCATGTCCATTTTGCGTTGTTCATCTCACGTCTGATTGCACCCATTGCAGCAAAGCACGGAGCACAAAGAAGGTTGAAAATCATAAACGACATACCTGCAAGCGCACTGCCTCCGAAAATGTACTCACCTATAGGGTTTGAGCCTGAGATAGAAGCTAAAGCACCTGCGACTTCTTCTTTCGCCATAAAGCCTAAGATTGTAGCGACAGCGCTCTGCCAGTTGCCGAATCCAAGTGGCACGAAGATATACGCAATTATACCACCGATATATTCGAGTACGGATTTTCCACCTGTTGCTTCTGTAATGTAGTGGAAACCGCCTTCAAATGACAGAGACATTAGTATCCAGATTGCGATGCTTGCGAGAAGGATGACTGAGCCTGCACGCTTAACAAAAGACCATCCTCGTTCCCATGTTGTGCGTAAAACGTTACCGATAAGTGGCATATGGTATGACGGCAATTCCATAACGAAAGGAGCTGCTTCTCCTGCAAAAGCTTTAGTTTTCTTTAGGATTACACCCGAAGTGATAACTGCGCTGATACCGATGAAATACGCGAGCGTTGCGACCCACGCACCGCCGCCGAACAGTTCAGCTGCGATTAAAGCAACAATAGGCATTTTTGCTCCACAAGGGATGAAACCTGTTGTCATAATTGTCATTTTGCGGTCTCTGTCCTGTTCAATTGTACGAGAAGCCATAATTCCCGGTACACCACAGCCTGAAGCTACGAGCATAGGGATGAAACTCTTGCCTGAAAGACCGATTTTTCGTAAAATTCTGTCCATGATAAACGCAACTCGTGACATATATCCGACGCTTTCAAGGATAGAGAGCAGGAAGAACAGGATGAACATCTGCGGTACAAAACCGAGTACCGCGCCGACACCGCCGATAATTCCGTCACAAACTAAAGAGGTGAGCCACGACGCACAGTTTACATCAGTGAGAAAAGTTTGTACAGTTGGAATAATCCATTCACCGAATAGTGTTTCATTCATAAAATCGACTGTCCACGCACCTATCGTGCCGATTGAGAGCGTGTAAACACCCCACATAATAAGTGCGAAAATCGGCAACGCAAGAATTCTGTTTGTTAGCACCTTGTCGATTTTCTCCGACGCTGTGAGTTTTTTGTCCGATTTTCTTATGTAAGCTGTTTTCATCAGCTTTTCAATAAAATCGTAGCGTTCGTTTGTGATGATAGCTTCAGCGTCATCATCGAAGTGTTCTTCAACGTGAGCAATGTCTTTTTCGATGTGGTTAATTATGCTTTTATCAAGATTCAAGAGTTTTAAAACATTTTTGTCACGCTCAAAAAGCTTAACCGCGTAAAAACGCTGGCGATCGTCATCCATAGAGTGTACACACGCTTCTTCGATATGTGCCAGCGCGTGTTCAACTTCGCCTGAAAACATGTGCTGAGGGATAAGTCGACCGTGTTTAGCTTCTTCAATAGCGATATCGCACGCTTCGAAAATACTGTCGCCTTTAATAGCAGAGATAGGCACAACCTTGCATTTGAGTTTTTTCGAAAGCTCAGGAATGTTGATTTCATCGCCGTTTTTCTCGACAACGTCCATCATATTTATTGCAATAACAACAGGTATACCGAGTTCCATAAACTGTGTTGTGAGATACAGATTGCGCTCGAGATTTGTTCCGTCGACGATGTTTAAGATAACATCGACCTGTTCGTTTAAGAGGTACTCACGCGCTACAACTTCTTCTAAAGTATACGGCGACAGCGAGTATATGCCTGGCAGGTCGGTGATTGTAACATTGCTGTTTTGTTTATATGTTCCTTCTTTTTTTTCTACTGTTACACCCGGCCAGTTTCCGACGTACTGGTTCGAGCCTGTAAGAGCGTTAAAAAGCGTTGTTTTGCCCGAGTTCGGGTTGCCCGCGAGAGCTACTGTTATTTTATTCATAAATTCTCCTTTGTTAGCTAAGACTAACTGCTTGATAAAAAGAAAGGGATAGTTCCTCTGTTTATTCTACTTCAATCATTTCGGCATCAGCTTTTCTTAAAGAGAGCTGATATCCGCGTACTCTGATTTCGAATGGGTCGCCGAAAGGAGCTACCTTGCACACGTGCACGACAACACCTTTTGTGATGCCCATATCCATGATACGGCGTCTTACAGCTCCCTGACCGTTTAATTTTATTACAGTAGCGCTTTCGCCTACTTTAACATCCTTTAATGTTTTCATATCGTTCCTCCGATTTTCGCTATATCTATGTCGGTTAGCGAACGCTAACTATTAGGTTCAAAAATCGAGTTAGCCTTAACTAACTCTACATATAGGATACAAAAATTTACACGTTTTGTCAATGTTTTTACACTCATTAAAGCCGATTTTTTCCATTTTCAGCGTTTTATTACACCTCAATTTAGTGCTTTTGAAATATATTGTTTATCTTGTACAAGATGGAGAAAGGTGATTTTTGACTCTTTTTGTGGATTTTCAAATTTTTGTGTGATAATATATATGTAAAAGCAGGTGAAAATATGAAAAATGCAGATAGAAAGCTGTTTTCTATGTTTGATATCTTAGTAGTGGCTGTCGTGCTTATTAGTGCGGTGGTTTCGTTTTTGTGCGTTTTTTCACCTGAAAAAGAGCAGATGTACTGCGTTGTTAAGTACAACGGCGACGTTGTGTACTCTGAAAAGATTATCGAAACAAAAGAGCCGGTCGAAATGACTTTTGAAGGTGAGCTCGATGTTACTGTCGTGATGAGTGAAAGTGGCGTTTATGTAAAAAATTCGACTTGTCCAGATAAACTGTGTGAGCACACGGGGAAGATAAACAGAGCGGGTCAATCGATTGTGTGTTTACCTGCTAAAATCTCGGTTTCGCTAGTAAGCGATGACGCAGAAAATTCACCAGATGTTGTTGTGGGGTGACGTATGAAAAAAGTTACTACTTTAAAAATAACCCAGACAGCTCTCGTGAGTGCCGTAGCTCTAGTGCTGTCGTATATTGAAATGTCTTTGCCTGACCTGCCGTTTGTACTTCCCGGGATGAAACTCGGGTTGTCAAATATCGCGACTATGTTTTCTTTGTCTGCTCTGTCGCTACCTAGTGCACTCGTCGTGTGTTTGGTTAAAGCGGTATTTGCACTTTTGGTGCGCGGTTTCACGGCATTTCTGATGAGTCTGTGCGGAGGATTGCTCAGCACTCTCGCTATGTACTTTTTAATTCGATTTAAGAAAATAGGCTTTATTGGCGTGGGTATAGGCGGTGCGTTTTCGCATAATCTCGGACAGATTCTTGTAGCATATGCGTTAACCGACAGCGGTGTGTTTGCGTACTTTTCGGTACTGTGTATCGCGTCGGTTGTAACAGGAACTCTAACGGCGATTGTACTCTACGTGATACTACCGAAAGTGATGAATTTTAAGCTCTACAGAACTTAAATTTCGCTTACCGAAATATAAATTGCACTATAATTCTAAAGTGAAATTAAAGATTAAATTTTTGTTACTCAAATAATACGTTTGTTACTTGAAAACCCCTATATCTTGTGTTAATATTTAAGCGGTCACCTAAATAATGTGTTTTAAAAGAATTATAATTTTACTTTTTGAGGGGTTTTTGAAATGAAAATTACAGTTACAGGCGGTACATTACCGCAGCAGGAAATCGACATTTATGTAGCTCAGCTTAAAGAAGCTAATCCGGACAAATATATCAAAACTATCGACTTCACAGTTGACGGCGAGTATGTCGACGTTAAGTACACATACGACAACGTTCCTTTCGAGCGCATCCGTCGTATTACAGGCTACCTCGTTGGTACAGTAGACCGTTTTAACAATGGTAAGCGTGCTGAGGTAGAGGATAGAGTGACACACTCACTTTCTTGTGATTGTGCTCTTGAAGAAATTGCTTAAAATTCTTTTGCGGAATTTAGCGAAAGCTGTTGACAATAGTAGTTTACTGTTGTATAATAGCACACGGTCAATTGAATATCACTTATCAAGAGCGACTGAGGGACAGGCCCTGTGAAGTCCGGCAACCTGCGTTTACGTAAGGTGCTAATTCCTGCGGTATAACCGACAGATGAGATACATAAACCGCACGGAATACCGAGCGGTTTTTTTGTTGTGTGCGCCGAGGCTCGGAGCCCTCGAGAAAACGACATACGAATCGGGACTGCCATTAGGCACAAAGTGCCTGTATGGTGGTTAGATGAGTAGGAGTTTTTCCGAGGAACAGCGCAGAGCAACGAGTCGTGATATGTGTGCGCCGAGCACCGTAGCCCTCAATAATTCGCTATGTGTTTTTTTGGACTAACTTATTTTGTTTTATATTTTATTCACATAAAAGAAAGGAAATGATTATATGTCAAAGCGTTTATTTACATCTGAATCTGTTACTCACGGTCATCCTGACAAACTGTGTGTCTGTGTTTCCCACGCTTTCCTCCTTGCAATTCTTGCTCAGGATGAATATGCACACCTTGCGTGCGAAACTAC